>CAITEF010000210.1 GCA_903891315.1 uncultured Rhodospirillales bacterium
ATACAGCAATTTTTCCAATCGCTTCGCAGTCTCGCTGACGGTCGACTTGCCGCTGGCAAGCGCCAATTCTGCCGCCAGACGGCTGGCGCGCAGCCGCAACAGCCGGTCCGGCGATTGGGCGAGGCGCTCATAGCGCGCGACTGCATCATTGGTATCGCCACGCTGCTCGGCGAGCATCGCGCGGGCGAGATCGAGTGAATTGTCGTCCTTCAGTCGGTCACAGAGAGCTTGTGCCGCGGAATTCTGGCCACCCTGCGCGAGCGTTTCAGCGACCAGTGGCAGCACTCTCTCGCGCAGCGCTTCCGGATAGCTATCCAGCAGAGCCAGTGTCGCAGCAAAACCCAGTGCGGCCTTGGCCGAGCCGTCCTGCTGACGAGCGAGCCGAATAGCGCGCCAGAATTCGACCTCGTCGGAGCCGCTCAGCTTCGGATCATCCAAGGTGCTTGCTTGGCCTGGGCGATCTGCCAGGATCGCTGACACTGCGGTGAGCAGCCGAGCTGTTTGATCATCAGCAATCCTAGCGTCACTGCCTGACGCGAAATCGAGCACGGATTGCGCCTCCGCGCCCAACCCGAGCGCCAACATCGCTTCGGCCACCGTGCGGCGAGATTGCGCCTTGGATCGCGGCGCCGCATCGGCAGCGCTGCGGATGGCTGATTGCAGGCGGTGGTAGAGCGAGGGCAAATCGGCGCGCGGCAGGTCCAGAATACGGGACATTTGGCTCGCCGCTGCCGCCGCACGGGTTTGCGCATCCTGCGGCGAAACACTGAGATGGCTGCCGGGCTGGCTCGCGATGATTTCAAATCCGGTCTGAACAGCAACCAAAGAGACCGTGTCCGAGAGCGGAGAAACCACCACACCTTGCCAACTTGGTCGCAGTGAATAATCCGTCGCCAGACGAGGCAGCGGCACGGCCTGACCAGCCTCGCGCTGAGTCCCGACCAGCAGCACGCCTCCGGTGTTCGGGTCAGGGACAGAGATCACCTGCCCTGGCTGTCGGGCCGACAACGAGACCGCCCGATCAGTCGTCTCCGTGAGAATCGGCTGCAATGGCGGCGGCAATGCGTCGCCGCCAATGGCGGTGATCAGCCACCCGGTGCGCTGCCGTTCAAGGCGCAGTTCGGTGCCGGACGGCAGTGCCACTCGCAGCAGCGTGGCTTCGGGCAATTCCAGCACGGTGGCAGAACCAAAGACCGGATCCTGCTGGACCGAAGCAAGATCGATCGGGCGGCGTTCGTCAAACACCACCCACCCCTCATTTCCTTCTCGGAAGGACGCCGCCCCAACCGTTGCTCCGACCGGAATTTCAAGCTGATGACCCGGACCGGATTCGGCAACATTCCCAAGCTTTGCCGCAATCCCGAGCAGCGGCAGCTCGGACGCATGTGCTGGCGCGGCAATTTGTGCGGGCAGAGCGACTGGCGCAGCTGGCGGAGGATCGGCGCGGATTTCGGGGGGCGGCGACACGGCGCTTGCTGTCGGCGAAAGGTAGGACGTTGTCGCGGACGTTTTGGATGGCGTGGCAACCGACGGTGCCACGGCTGACTGCGCGCGTGCGGTGGGTTTCGCGGCCGGTGACGGCGTTGAGATCTTATCCGTCTGGCGGGGCGGATCAAGCGCGTCCAGAACCAGATGGCGATTGACCACCGAACGTCGCGCTATAACCCCCGGCAGGAACGTCACGCGAACATCGTCTTGGCCGTACTCGATACCGAGCACATTGTGCGGCAGTTTCCCTGTGGCATGCAGCGAGCCACCGGGAATGCTGATCGTGGCCACTTCCCCAGTCTGCGATACGACGACAGCGCTGCCATTGTCGACATCGAAGACCATCCGCCCAAAGCCATCATGGTCGCCGAAACGCAGTGCCACCTGACCGACCGGATCTGCCAGCGCGACACCGGCAACGAGAGTGAGGTACGCCGCCAGCAGAACGGACCGCAATCCGGCCATGCTATTCGAAACTCGCCAGCAATCTGTCGATTTCCGACTGGTCCATCGCCGACATCGGCAATTGGGGGCCATTGAGAAGGGCCGCTTCGTCGTTCCCCGCCAACACCGGACCGGTCAAAGCGACAGAGTCTGGATCGCCGAAGGTCTCGACGATGTGGGCGACCTTGCCTTCGATGGCCTTGAGGGTGCCGACCACCTTGCCGATGCGCTGGCCGGTGATGTCCTGAAAGCTGCA
>CAITEF010000211.1 GCA_903891315.1 uncultured Rhodospirillales bacterium
ACCCGCCTCACCCTCGGCCGCTTTCGCAACTACACATCCCTCACCTGGACCCCAGGTGGCCGGATTGTGGTGGTGGCTGGCCCGAATGGGTCCGGCAAAACCAATCTGCTCGAAGCCATCTCCTACCTCGCTCCCGGTCGCGGCCTGCGGTCGGCGAAAATCCCCGAAGTGGCGCAAATGGCAACCGGCGCGTGGGCCGTGCATGGACGGTTCACCACGCCGTCCGGGCCGTGCGAAATTGGCACCGGCACCACGGATGACGCCCCCGAACGCCGCATCTTCCGCCTCGACGGCTCCGCCCCGCGCAACCAAAGCGAGATTGCGTCGCGGGTGGCCACAGTCTGGCTCACCCCGCAAATGGATCGGCTATTTCAGGAAGGTGCATCCGGGCGGCGGCGGTTTCTCGACCGTTTGGTCTACGCCATCGAGCCCGGACACGCCCGCGAGGTGGCTGCCTATGAGACGGCGGTGGCCAGTCGCAACCGGCTGCTCGCCGAGGGGCGGCGCGATCCGGCCTGGCTCGCCGGTCTGGAGGATGCCATGGCGCGGCATGGCGTGGCGGCGACCGTTGCGCGCCGGACCTTGATCAGCCAGCTCAACGCGACGCTGAGCGGCGGCGTGGCGGGGGATTTTCCGGCAGCCGCCCTTGAACTGATCTCGCCCACCGGCGACCAATTGGAAACTTCGCCGGCGCTGGCGGTGGAGGATTGGCTGCGCGGAGAATTGGAAGCAGCCCGGCCACGTGATGCGGCAGCCGGTTCGGCGATGCTGGGGGCGCATCGTGATGATCTGGCGCTGTTCGATCTCGCCACGTATCGCCCGGCCGCCCAGTGCAGCACTGGCGAGCAGAAATCCCTGTTGATCGGCACCATTCTGGGTCACGCGGATCTCATCGCCCGCGCCCGTGGATCGGCCCCATTGCTGCTGCTCGACGAGCCTGCGACGCATCTGGACACGCATCGCCGGGCGGCCCTCTACGACGCTCTGGCGGCCCTGCCAGCGCAGGTGTTTCTGACCGGCACCGATGCCGAGATTTTCGCGCCTTTGCTGGGCTCCGCCCAAGGAGAGGCTATGTTCTGGCGGACGGGCGAGAATGCGCTGCACGCGGTCACTTAATTGCCACGAATCGCCCGGCTTCTGTGGCTTCTCAGCGCGCCAAAGACTATAAGATATAGCATTATTCGTACCGCCCCATCGACGCCCCAGGAGGCCACGCCACGCAATGAGCGATCCCGTCATTCCCCAGCCCGAATCTGACAACAATGGCGGGGATTACGATGCCTCCTCGATCTCGGTTCTGCGCGGTCTCGACGCCGTTCGCAAACGGCCGGGCATGTATATCGGCGACACCGATGATGGCTCCGGCCTGCATCACATGGCGTTCGAAATCATCGACAACGCGGTCGATGAGGTACAGGCAGGTTTTGCCACCTCGTGCGAGTTGATCCTCAACGGCGATGGCTCGGTGACCGTGCGCGATGACGGGCGCGGCATTCCGACCGACATCCATCCGGAAGAAGGCGTCTCGGCCGCCGAAGTCGTGCTGACCAAGCTGCACGCGGGCGGCAAGTTCAACCAGAACTCCTACAAGGTCTCGGGCGGTTTGCACGGCGTGGGTGCGGCGGTGGTGAACGCGCTGTCCGAATGGATGGAAGTGCGCATCTACCGCAACAACCTCGAACATTTCATCCGCTTCGAACACGGCGTCCCGGTGGCCCCGCTGGCCGTCATCGGAGAATGCGTGCGCGGCTCCGGCACCGAGGTCATTTTTAAGCCCTCCACCGGCACCTTCACCAAAACCGAGTTCGACTACGCCATTCTCGAACGCCGCTTGCGCGAGTTGGCCTTCCTGAATTCGGGGATGAAGATCGTGCTGCGCGATCAGCGCCACGCCGAGCAGCAGGAGACCGTGTTCTGCTACGAGGGCGGTCTCGTCGCTTTCGCCGAGTGGCTTGATCGCGGCAAGACGGCTCTGTTCACCCCTCCAATCTCCGTCACCACGTCGGACGACCAAATCGGCATCCGCGTCGAGTTCGCGCTCACCTGGAACGACAGCTTCCATGAGACGATGCTCTGCTTCACCAACAACATCCCGCAGCGCGACGGCGGCACCCATCTGGCGGGCTTCCGTCAGGCGCTGACCCGCGTGCTGACCAAATACGCCGACAGCATGGGCAAGAAGGACAATCTCGCCCTGGTGGGTGACGATCTGCGCGAAGGCATGACCGCCGTGTTGTCGGTGAAGGTGCCGGACCCGAAATTCTCGTCGCAGACCAAGGACAAGCTGGTCTCCTCCGAAGTGCAGCCGGTTGTTCAGGCAGCTGCTGCGGATACCATCGCGCATTGGCTGGAGACGCATCCGAAAGAGGCGAAATCCATCGTGCAAAAAGCGATGGACGCCGCCGCCGCGCGTGAGGCGGCCCGCAAGGCGCGCGATCTTACGCGGCGGAAGGGCGTGCTGGATGTCTCCACATTGCCGGGAAAACTGGCCGATTGCCAGGAACGCGATCCTTCGAAATGCGAAATCTTCATCGTCGAGGGTGATTCCGCCGGTGGCTCCGCCAAGCAGGGACGCGACCGCAAATTCCAGGCGATTCTGCCGCTGAAGGGCAAGATCCTCAACGTAGAGCGCGCCCGCTTCGACCGCATGTTGGGCAGTGCCGAAGTCGGCACGCTGATCACCGCCTTGGGCGCGGGCATCGGGCGCGGGGAGCCGGAGCAGGGCGGTTTCGATATCAACAAGCTCCGCTACCACCGCATCGTCATCATGACGGACGCCGACGTGGACGGATCGCATATCCGCACGCTGTTGCTGACCTTCTTCTTCCGCCAGATGCCGCAATTGTTCGAGCGCGGCCATCTGTTCATCGCCCAGCCGCCGCTCTACCGCGCGACGCGTGGTGGCGAGGAGCGTTATCTGAAGGACGATTCCGCCCTTGAGCGCTACCTGCTCGACAAAGCTCTCGGCGATGCCCGCTTGAGCTATGCCGATGGGCGCGTGTTCGAGTCCGACGAGTTGGACGACGAAGCGGGTTGGCTGCGAGAGGCGTCCAATCGTCTGCGTCGCCTGTCCAGCGCGGCACCGCTGGCGCTGCTGGAGCAGGCCGCGATTGCCGGGGCCTTGCAGGCCGATCCGGCCCGCGCCGCTGCGGCAGCCCCCGAACTCGCCACCCGCCTGAATGGGATCTCGCTGCCCGCCGAACGCGGCTGGACGGTGAGTGTTGACGCCGCCGGTGGACTGATCCTCGGCCGCCGCGTGCGCGGTGTCTCCGAACGCCATGTGCTCGACGTCCACACGCTGCGCAGCGCCGAAGCGCGATGGCTGGCCGAACGCGCCGAGGCGCTGCACGCCCGCTTCGCTGAGCCTGCGATGTTGAAGATGGGTGCCACCGAAGCATCGCTTGCCGGTCCTGCCAGTGCGTTTGATCGGATGCTGCAGCAGGGCCGTCGCGGCCTCGCCATCCAACGTTTCAAAGGGCTGGGCGAGATGAACGCCGACCAGCTCTGGAACACCACGCTCGACCCCGCGATGCGCACGCTGTTGCAGGTCAAGGTCGGTGACGCTGAGGAAGCCGGTCAGGTGTTCTCGACGCTGATGGGGGATGTGGTGGAACCGCGCCGCGACTTCATTGTGGAGAATGCGTTGAAGGTGGCGAATCTGGACGTTTAAAGGCGGCTTCGCTGCGGGGGGAGACGTCAATGAACATCATGGTTCTCGGTGCCGGTGCCATCGGCGGCTATTTTGCGGGTCGGCTGATCGAGGCAGGAACGGATGTGACCTTCCTTGTCCGCCCGGCCCGGAGGCAGACCCTCACCGAACACGGGCTCTGCATTCGCAGCAAACTCGGTGATTTCTCGACTCCGGTGACAGCGATCACGCGCGAGGAGATTGTCCAACCTGCCGATATCCTGATCCTCACCTGCAAAGCCTATGATCTCAACTCCGCCATCGAAACCATCCGCCCGGCCATCGGGCCCGACACTGCGATCCTGCCGTTGCTCAACGGTCTGGCGCATATCGACCGGCTGAATGCCGAGTTCGGCCAGCATCGCGTGCTCGGCGGTCTGGCCAAGATTGCAGCGACGTTGTTGCCGGATGGCACGATCCAGCACCTCAATGATTGGCGCTATCTCACGTTCGGTGAGCAAAACGGCGAGATGAGCGCGCCGGTCTTGGCGCTCAAGGCGGCATTCGATCAGACCTCGGTGATCGCCACCGCCACCCCTGAGATCATGCATGCGATGTGGGAGAAAATCGTCCATCTGGCGACGGCGGCGGGCATGACCTGCTTGCTGCGGGCGAGCGTGGGCGAGATTTCGCGCACCCCCGATGGCACGCGGATCATGACGCGGTTTCTTGAACTGAACGCGGAGATCGCCACGCGCGAAGGCTACAAGCCGAGTGACGCCTTTATGGCGGAATACCGGGCGCTGTTCGCCAACACCGCCTCCCCGTACACCGCCTCGATGTTACGCGATCTGGAACGCGGCGGGCCAGTGGAGGCCGATCACATCATCGGCGACATGCTGGCGAAATGCCGTAAGCACGGGCTCGACGACACGCTGCACAGCGTCGCTTACACCCATCTGAAATCCTACGAACAACGTCGCAGCGCCGGACGCATTACGGCTGTCTGATTCTCGCTGGATTCAACGCGATCCCGCCATGGCGGCGTCACG
>CAITEF010000212.1 GCA_903891315.1 uncultured Rhodospirillales bacterium
CTGCGTGGGCCTGTTCGCTTCTATCCTTTCTGGCATTGGCGATGCGATCAACGATGTGCGCCACAAGGTTGTCGAAGAGGGCTGGTTCGGGCGGCAAGTGACCGACGCCTATCCGTCGGCGATGCCAGAAATCACCGCCCCGGAAATTCGTCCCCCTGCAAAACCCGAAGGGTCCATCTGGGAACCGCCACGCCAGAGCTTTGAAGAGGCGTGGGCAACCAAGCCCGCCGCCGATGATCGCATCACCGGTGAACCTGGGCGAGATGCACCGGGGTTGGATCGGTGAACGCCATGAATGCGAGCGCTGCGCCGAACGGCCTCTACATCGCTAAAACGCCAGAAGGTGAAGCATTCGCAACCGTCCGTCTGGCAGATGGGCCGAGCAAGAATTTCAGCACGGCGGCATTCTTCCTGGGGGTGCCTGTCTGGGTGCTGTTCATCTGCTCCTTCGCCTATCCCGTCGGCTTCGTGGGCGTTGCCTTCCTCTGCTTTAATGTTTGGTCGGTGTCGCGCTCGCTTGCGCGGATCGAAGTTGAGGGCGGATCGTGGTGGTACGCGAACCGCTCGACGATCTGGCACCTGATGAAAGAGGAGTTTCTGCTCCTCACCTATCAGGCGCTGGCAATGGTCACGTTCCCGATTCTTGTGATCGGCGCGGGCCTGACACTTGCCTATGGCTACCAAGTGTACCGGATTCAGCGGCAGGTCGGTGAAAAGCATCTGACCCAATGGATGCAGAATGCGGTGATCGGTCTGGCGCGGGACTATCCACGCTCCGCCAACAAGGTCGCAAACACGATTGCCGAACTCCCTGTTATCCAAACAGTGACGAGCCAACAATTCGCTGACATGCAGTCGCGGATGCAGGCCGATTTTGATCGGCTGGAAACGCTCCGTCCTTTCGACGCCGAGCGGCCCGAACTCATCAAGGCCTGGAAGGACTCGAACACACGCTATCTCGAACATCTGCTGCAAGAGGGCGACAAGCTGACCCGTGCGGCGTGGGATGACGCCATCGGGATATTCAACGCGGCGAAGGACAATGTGGACGTTGCGCGCGGTGGTCTCCGGCAATCGGTGACGGCGGCGGAAACGGCGTTGGCGGCCTATACGATTGACGAGGCGTCCATCGTGGTCGAGCGCAGCGGGACACTCGAAGGCGCGATGAACGCTGCGCGACTGGCGCCGAAAACTTTCACGCAAACGCTGCGATTAGATCGGGGTGTTCGGACGGCGTGGGCGCAGGGCGGAAGTGGTAGCGTGCCGTGGCAGGTTGCCGTGTCGATGGTCGCGCTTTCGCTGGTCATGATGGCGGTGAACCACAGCAAGCTGATGCGCCAGCTCAAGGAGCTAGAAGGCCAGCTCCTTGAGCAAGCGGAAGCCGTGCGCGGTGACATCACCCTGATTGAATCTGAGTTGCGCCTGAGACTGATCCCGCAATTTGCCGGACTTGCGGCACTGCACCAGCGCCTGCGCGAAGGCGTCTCGGAACTGGATGCAGCGGAAGTTCAGGTCGGTCGCGGCAACGCCAAGGCAGAAGCATTCCATCTCGCCTGCGCAATGCGCGAAGCCCACTACCTCCTCGAAATGAAGGCCGGAAACTGATGAACCCGTTTGAACGCCCCGCTGCCGAACTCCTGCAATCCGCCCGTGATCGGGGCAACAAAGCGCTGGAAGGCGTAGTGCTGCCTGCGGGGTTGGATCATTTCGCGATCTATGCCGGGCTAATCGGTAATGCCCTGGAGCTGGGGAAGCTGATCCAGACGGAACAGCGCGATCTGAACGTGATCGACAGCCACTACAAGCTCGCCAAGGCGAACATGGGAGCGGCCTTTGCAGAGGTCGAAAAGGCGATGCTATCCGAGTTTGCGCAGAACGAATCTAACAGGACCCATACTTTTGAGATGATTTCACAGCTCATCGCGGTGGGCCAATATGAGATCGCCTCAGAGTTCCACAAACGCCTGGTCGAAAATTTCAGCCGAAGCCCGCTGGATGCCATTCTCAAGCACCGCAATAACATGGCCGCAAACAGTGGAAGCCGTTTGACCATCAAGTAATTTCTTCGAATTGTAACACTAGAATTTGACTATTTGTGTAATAATGGTGGCGTGACAGATAACTCTACAGCGCCATCAAATACAGGACCTTCCTTTACGGATCAGCTTGCCGCACGCAATGCTAATGCTGTGAGCAAGGGCAACGGCACCCATCTTCATATGGTTGATGTGGCGGGCACAAAGGCGGCTGGTGGAGCTGCCGCCGGAGTGGCTACTGGTGGTTCAGCGACCGCTAATGCTGGTGAGGCAGTCGCAAAGGCGGCAAGCCGCATGAGCGGCGGCAAAATTGCTGCGATTGTCGCCGGTGTGGGGCTGGTGGCAGGAGCTGCCTACATGTTGACACGACCCTCACAGGACAAGCGTTCCTGGACAGCTCGGGTGGATGAGCAGCGCGCCAATGCCAAAGGCGCTACCCTCGGCGTATAGCCGATTTTCATTTCCGGTTTTTGATTTCCACGCACTGGCTGGCTTCGGCAGCAGTGTGCTTTACACCAAGTAGACTCCAGCGGTTTGGTCATTGTTCGACGCCATCGTGGTTCTGGCGTCCTCAGGTTTTCAAGCCGCGCCATCTGGCGGCCTGGCTCCGTGATAGCGGCATTGTCGGTTAGGGCAGCAAGCGCTCACGCGCTCCTTCTCTGACGTTGCGGTCGCAGGCGATGCGGCCACCTCCAAAGCGCTCAACCTCCTGCGCAAGGCCGCGATGGTCGCGGCTCAAACCAAGGAGGACTTTATGGAACCACTGACAAC
>CAITEF010000213.1 GCA_903891315.1 uncultured Rhodospirillales bacterium
GAGAAGGCCACCGGCGAAGTGCTGCGCGACCAGGCGGTTGTCGACCGCATCGTCGAGGCTTTCACCACCGAGGGTGCCGATGCGTGGTATTCCTCGCCCGCCTCGCGCTTCCTCGGCAATGACCGCGATCCTGCTGCCTATGAGCAGGTGATGGACATCGTCGATGTGTGGTTCGAGAGCGGCTCGACGCACGCCTTCACCTTGGAAGCCCGCGGCCTGCCCTGGCCCGCCGATCTCTATCTCGAAGGCTCGGACCAGCATCGCGGCTGGTTCCATTCGAGCTTGCTCGAATCGGTCGGCACACGTGGCCGCGCGCCGTTCAAGGCAATTCTGACTCATGGCTTCGTGCTCGACGAGCAGGGCCGCAAGATGAGCAAATCGCTCGGCAACGTCACCGCGCCGCAGGAAGTCACCGACCAATATGGCGCGGATATCCTGCGCCTGTGGGTGATGAATTCCGACACGGCGGACGATCTGCGCATCGGCAAGGAGATCCTCAAGCAGCAGGCCGAACTCTATCGCCGGATCCGCAACACGCTGCGCTGGATTTTAGGCTCGCTCGACGGCTTCACCGAGGCCGAGCGAGTTCCGGTGGCCGAGATGCCGGAGCTGGAGCGCTACATCCTGCACCGCCTGTCGGAGCTTGATGTGCAATATCGCGCGGCGGTGGAGAGTTACGATTGGACCGGCGTGATCCCGGCCATCCATGTCTTCTGCTCGACGGATCTCTCGGCCTTCTATTTCGACGTCCGCAAGGACGCGATCTATTGCGACGGCACGGACAGTTTGCGCCGTCGTGCCGCGCGCACCGTGCTGGATCATCTGCATCGCTGCCTCTGCACCTGGCTCGCCCCCACGCTTTGCTTCACCGCCGACGAAGCTTGGGTGTCGCGCTTCGGCGAGGATGCCTGCGTGCATCTGGAGATCTACCCGGTCATTCCGACGGAGTGGGCCAATGCCGAACTCGGCGCGCGCTGGGACAATATCCGCGAACTGCGCCGGGGCCTGACTGGGGCCATCGAGGTGATGCGTCAGCAGAAAGAGGTGAAATCCTCCCTCGAAGCTGGTGTCAGCCTCACGGCTGACCATCTCGCTCTGATGTCCGGCGCTGATTGGGCGGAACTCGCAATTGTCTCGGGCTTCAATCTGGGTGAATCGGCGGGCGCCTACAAAGCCGACGGCAATAAATGTGAGCGCTGCTGGCGCGTGCTGCCGGAAGTGGGCTTCTCGGCCAAACATCCCGGCCTGTGCCGTCGTTGCGAAGAAGTGGTGGCGTGATCCGCTTGGGTCTGATCATGGCGGTCCTCGTGCTGGCCGCTGATCAGGCCAGCAAGGCTTGGATTCTCTACGGGATGGACCTGCCCGATATCGGCTCGGTGGATATTCTGCCGATGCTCAGCTTCACCATGGTCTGGAATCGCGGCGTCACCTTCGGGCTGCTCAATGGCCTGGGCGACGCCGGAGCATTCGTCTTGGCCGGTGTCGCGGTGGCCGTCGTCATCGCGCTCTATCTCTGGCTGCGTCAGACCCAATCGGTGATGGTCGCCGTCGCGTTGGGCGGGATCGCGGGTGGCGCGGTCGGCAATGTGATCGACCGGCTGCGCTTCGGCGCGGTGGTCGATTTCCTGCACGCCCATGCCTTTGGCCATTCTTGGTATGTCTTCAACGTCGCCGACGCCTGCATCGTCTGCGGCGTCGGCCTGCTTCTTCTCGACAGCCTTCGCCAGCAGCGCTTGCCGCCAAACCCCGGCAGCGCTAAGGAGCGTCCATGATCACTCAGCCCCGCCTCTCGCGCTCCCTCGCCACCCCGCTCGTGCTGGGTGCGACCCTTGTCTCCCTGGCCGGATGCTCCGGTGCCGGTGACGAGTTGGCCCGCAATATCGGCCTCACCCGCGACGCGCCTGACGAATTCGTCGTCACCACCCGCGCGCCACTCTCGATGCCGCCTGATTTGAGCCTGCCCGCGCCCACGCCGGGTGCCTCCCGTCCGCAAGAACGCGCCTCGCGCGATGCCGCCCAGCTTGCTCTCACCCCGCAGGGCGTTGCGTCCAACGCGGCCAACACACCGCGCAGCCAGGGCGAGGCGGCGTTGCTGGGTGCCACCGCGACAAAGGCCGATCTGGGCATCCGCTCCGATGTGGACCGCCTTGCCGCGCAGGATGCGCGTGAGCGCTCGTTCACTGATCGGATCATGTTCTGGAAGGAAAAGCCGCAGGGTGCGGTGATCGTCGATGCGAACCGTGAATCGCAACGCC
>CAITEF010000214.1 GCA_903891315.1 uncultured Rhodospirillales bacterium
CATCGTCGCGAAGACGGTGGGATGCCCAAGCGCATCCCACCCTACGACTCCAACATCCGCCGCAGCAATTCCACGTCTTCGGAGAAGCCGGAATCCCGCTCCATCAGCTCCGACACGCGAGAGACCGCATGCATCACCGTGGTGTGGTCGCGATTGCCGAATTTGCGACCGATCTCGGGCAGGCTGCGGCTGGTCAACTGCTTGGCGAGATACATCGCCACCTGACGCGGCCTTGCCACCGCGCGCGCACGGCGGGCCGAGGCCATGTCGGTGAGGCGGATATTGTAATGCTCGGCAACCCGACGCTGGATTTCCTCGATGGTCACCCGCTTGTCGTGCGCCTTGAGGATGTCGTGCAGCACTTCCTGGGTGGCTTCGAGCGTGACGGTGCGACCGAACAGATTGGCATGGGCGATCAGGCGGTTCAGCGCACCTTCAAGCTCACGCACATTGGTGGTGATCTTGTGGGCGAGGAATTCCATCACCTTGTGCGGCACCGGCACGCAAGCGCGGGTGGCTTTGGCCTCAAGGATCGACATGCGCAGCTCAAACGTCGTTGCGTGCAGGTCGGCCACCATGCCGCAGCCCAGGCGGGTGCGCACGCGATCTTCCAGGCCCGACAAATCGGAGGGCGACTTGTCCGATGACACCACGATCTGCTTGCCGGCATCGACCAGCGCATTGAAGGTGTGGAAGAATTCTTCCTGTGTTGCGTCTTTGCCGATCAGGAATTGCAAATCGTCAACCATCAACACATCGACGCTGCGGAGTTGCTCCTTGAACTCCATCGTCGAGCGCGCACGAATGGCCGCGATGAACTTGTACATGAACTTCTCGGCGGACATGTAGGCCACTGTCACCGGCTGGCGTGGCTCTTCCGCGTCTTGCGACGGATTGGTCAGTTCCCATGCAATGGCGTGCATCAGATGCGTCTTGCCCAGGCCAACCCCGCCATACAGGAACAACGGGTTGAATCCCTGGCTGGCGGGCTTTTCAGCAACCCGGCGCGCGCAGGCATAGGCGAATTCGTTGGGCTTGCCGACGATGAAACTGTCGAAGGTGAAGCGCGGATCGAGGGCGGCATCCAAACGGTCATCCGCCCGCGGCACCACAACCGTGGGCGATGCGGCGGCGACAGCCCGCTCGGTTGGGGAGATACGTGGCGGCGAGGAGAGCGGCGCGCTCAGCGGCTCGGAGATCGGGGCCATCTGAACGCCGGAGCCCACGCGGATCTCGACGCGGCGCACGGCGCGGTTCTCTGCCAGCCACAACGCGGTCAGCCGATCACCGTAATGCGAGCGCACCCAGTCGCGCAGAAAGCGGGTCGGCAGGCGCACGGTGATCTCGTCACCCTCCAGCCCGCCCAGCGTCATCTGCCGCAGCCAGGTGCGATATTCAACGTCACCGACCTCGTTCTGCAGGCGGCCGCGAATGCGCGCCCACTGCACCACGAGCTGGGGATCCGTATCGCAATAGGAAGCGTTTGCCGCCCGCGCTGTTGCGAGGGCATCGTCGTCTGATCCGTTCATACCGACAGAAAACCCCCCTCTATACGTGGTTGCACCTGTTGACGCGCTCGGCGTGGAGGCCAGGACGATCACCTCTTCATTGGAGAAATGATAGGTCGGAAAAACGCCGCGAGGCAAATCACATCTTTAAAAAAATCTTAAGCCAAGTGCTGAGACACAAAAAAATCACCAGGGCAAGCGCCATGGTGAAGAACCCAGCAAATATAGAAATTGACTTGTTCGCGGCGCCTTGCATAGCAAGGGACATCGCGTATTCGGTTCAGGCGGTTGCGGGGCCTTCAGAAGCCCCGCGCCGCAGCCGAATTCAAGCGGTTGCCATCGCCTTGATGCGCGCCGACAGGCGGGACATCTTGCGGGCCACGGTGTTGAGGTGGATCACACCCTTGGTGCAGGCGCGCTGCGCTTCCGGCTGCGCGGCGCGAAGAGCTTCCTGCGCCACAGCCTTGTCACCGTGCGCAATTGCGGTCTCGACCTTCTTGAGGAAGGTGCGCATGCGCGACTTGCGGGCGGCGTTGCGTTCCGTGCGAACAGCAGTCTGACGGATGCGCTTGCGCGCGGAGGCGTTATTGGCCATGGGGTCTCTTCGACTATGCACGACCGCTGTTGCGGTCCGGTTGCAGTTTGTTGACACTGATCTTGCCACGCCGGGAACGTCTTGGCGAGTCCGTCTGTGGCAAACGAACCTCAATCGCACCGTCGTGACACGGGAGGCGGGGGTGTAATCCGCGCCTCCCCCTGAGTCAAGAATTCCCGTCAGGTGTTGCGCACAAATCCGTCATTCCGCAGAAGGAGAGCGGCGGAACGACGGCGCGCGCTTCTCAGCGAAGGCCGCCATGCCCTCGCGTTGGTCCGGCGTGCCGAACAGCGCCAGGAACAGCCCGCGCTCGGCGCGCACGCCTTCGGACAGCGTGGTCTCGAAGGCGCGGTTGACCGCCTGCTTGGCGATCGCAACGGCCACCGGCGAAAGGCTGGCGATCTTCTCGCCCACCGCGAGCGCTTCCTCGATCAATTTATCGGCAGGAACCACACGGCTGACCAGATTGCAGCGTTCGGCTTCGGCTGCGTCCATCATGCGTGCGGTGAGCACCAGCTCCATCGCTTTGGATTTGCCGACCGCCCGCGTCAGCCGCTGGGTGCCACCGGCACCTGGAATGACGCCGAGATTGATTTCTGGCTGGCTGAAGCGGGCGGTGTCGGCGGCCAGGATGAAATCGCACATCATCGCGAGTTCGCAGCCGCCGCCGAGGGCGAAACCGGCGACAGCCGCGATCACCGGCTTGCCGATGCGCAGAATGGTCTCCCAAGGTGCGATGAAATCGTTCAGCGCGGTCTCGGGGTAGGATTTGTCCTTCATCTCCTTGATGTCGGCCCCAGCCGCGAAGGCGCGCTCGCTGCCGGTCAGCACGACGGCGCCGACGCTCGCGTCCGCGTCGAAGGCGCGCAGCGCCGCGACAATCTCGGCCACGAGCTGCGAGTTGAGCGCGTTCAGCGCCTTGGCGCGGTTCAGCGTCACGAGGCCGACGCCGCCGTGCGCGGGGCCCGGCGCGCCGGACTTGAGC
>CAITEF010000215.1 GCA_903891315.1 uncultured Rhodospirillales bacterium
GATTCCGATCGGTCGGACCGCGTTCTAGTCGGAGGCACTGCACGCCAAAGAACAGACGGCGTTGGATGCGTCACGATCCCGCCGGACCGCGCTCCAGCTTTCGCCAAAAAATCCGCGTCCCATGATACGCGCCGTCGAGCAGGGCGAATTCCGGAATCTCCCCAACTTCCACCCAGCCCATCGCGCGATAAACGCGCTCGCCCGCGTCGCCCGACAACGTGTCCAGCGTCAGCAGCCAGCGCCCAGCCCCCCGCGCGGCATCCTCGACCGCGAGCATCAACGCCCGCGCCAGTCCGCGACGACGGAATGATGGATGCACAAGCAGTTTCTGCACTTCCCCGCGATGCGGCTGGTTCGGCGGCATGGCGAGGTCGAGCGACACCGTCCCGGCCAGCGTGCCATTCACCCAGCCACCAAGCAGAACCCGCCCACCATTGGCCACCTGCGATGCAAGACGACGATAAAACGCCTCTCCCTCATCCACGCCGAATGGCGGCATGAACGAGATCGAGGCACCATTCTCCACACAGGCCGACAACACCCGCCCGAGGCTGCGCGCGGCAGATGCGGCCGCAGCCGCGTCGAGCACACGCACCACAACGCCGTTGATCGGCTTGGAATAGGCGTATTCGATGGAATTCGACCGGTCGAACAACGGCCTGATCGCACCGTCGCGCACAAACCCGTGGCGTTCATAGAAACGATGCGCCCGGTCGAACCTTGTGTCGCTCCACAGCCGCAGCACCTGCCCACCGGCATCGCGCGCATACTCCACAACCTGATACGCCAATCGATCGGACAGCCCGGTGCCACGCATCCTTGCGGCCACATACATGCGGCAGAGTTCCCACTCGCCACCGCCGAGCGATTTCGTCCCGACTAGGCCCACAATCTCGCCCGCATCCTCAGCGACCCAAAGCGCCCCCTCGGATCGCGCGAAATACGACGCAAGTGCCCGCAATTCCGGATTCTCGCCGTCGAGATCCATCACGCAGCCGGGATATTCCGACCAGCAATCGGTGATCAGCCGAACGATCCCCGCAGCGTCGTCATCGCGACCGGGGCGCAGCATCCTTAGCGCAGGGAGCGCACAAAGCTGCCCAGGCGGTCCATCGCGCGGGCCAGGCTGTCGTCATCGGTGGCGTAGGAGATCCGCAGATATGGGCTCATCCCGAACGCGGCGCCCTGAACCAGCGCCACATGCGCCTCTTCGAGCAGAGCCTCGGCGAAATCCGCGTCCGTCTTGATCACACGCCCGGCCGGGGTGGTGCGTTCCAGGCAGCCTGCGATATTCGGGAAAACATAGAACGCGCCTTCCGGCTTGTGGCAGCTCACGCCCGGCATCGCGTTCAACGCTTCGACACACATGTCGCGCCGCCGCTTATAGATCGCGGCCATCTCGCCCACGATGTGCTGCGGGCCGTCGAGTGCCGCCACCGCCGCGGCCTGCCCGACAGTCGAGACCCCAGCTGCGACATGGCCCTGCATCGAGACCATCGCCTGGATCAACTCACGCGGACCAGCCGCAAAGCCGATGCGCCAGCCGGTCATTGCGTAGGTTTTCGACACGCCGGAGATCGTCAGGATGCGGTCGCGCAGATCGGGGGCGACTTGGGCGAGCGTGTTGAACTCGAACCCGTCATAGACGAGGTGCTCATACATATCATCGGCCATCACCCAGACATGCGGGTGGCGGCGCATCACGGCGGCAATCGCCTCCAATTCGTCGCGGGTGCAGGCGGCCCCGGTTGGGTTGTTCGGCAGATTAAGGATGAGCCATTTGCTGCGCGGGGTGATGGCCGCGTCGAGTTCCTCGGCGCGCAGCTTGAAGCCGTTGTTCTGCGGGCAGGAGATATAGACCGGCTCGGCCCCGACCAGCTTGGCCATCAACCCGTAAGCTGCCCAATACGGGGCCGGGATGACCACCTCGTCACCCTCGTTGAGCGTGGCCATGAAGGCGTTGAAGATCGCCTGCTTCCCGCCATTGCTGACCATGATCTCGCCAAGCTCGAAATCCAGCCCGCGGTCGCGCTTGAATTTGCGCTGCACCGCCTCCTTCAAAGCGGTCGTGCCGTCCATCGGTGGATATTTCGTCTTGCCGGCCAACGCGGCCTGATAGCCGCCCTCAATGGCATGACGCGGGGTGTCAAAATCCGGCTCACCGATGGTGAGTTGGATCACGTCATGCCCCGCCGCCCGCAATTCGCGGGCCTTGATGGTCATGGCAACGGTTGCCGCTGTCTTGGCGCGGCTCAGCCGATGGGCGAGTGCTGGCATCGCTCAGTGCAGACCTTGGCAGAACACCTGAATGCGACGGCACGCCTCGACCAGGCTTTCGGTGTCAGTGGCGTAGGAAATGCGAAAATGGCCGGGATAAATGAAGGCCGAGCCATGGACCGCCGCCACACCCTGCTCGTCGAGCAGCGCCAGCACGAAATCCTCGTCGGTGTTGATCTTCTTGCCACCGGCTGAGGTCTTGCCCAGGCAGCCATGCAGCGACGGGAACACGTAGAACGCGCCTTCCGGCTTGGCGCAGTTCAGGCCCGGTGCCTTGTTGAGCATATCCACCACGAGGTCGCGCCGCGCCACATAGGCAGCACGCATCTCGTCGATGAAACCCTGCGGCCCGGTCACCGCCGCAAGGGCGGCTGCCTGAGCGATCGAGCAGGTGTTCGACGTCGATTGGCCCTGCAGCTTGTCCATCGCCTTGATCAGCGCCAGCGGGGCGCCCGCGTAGCCGATGCGCCAGCCGGTCATCGCATAGGCCTTCGAGCAACCGTTCATCGTCAGCGTGCGGTCGCGCAGCTTGGGCTCAACCTGCACCACCGTCGCGGGCTCGAAGCCGTCATAGGCGAGTTTGTTGTAGATATCGTCGGTCAGAATCCACACATGCGGATGGCGAAGCAGCACATCGCAGATCGGGCGGAGTTCCTCAGCCGAGTAAGCGGCACCGGTCGGGTTGGAGGGGTTGTTGAGGAACAACCACTTCGTCTTCGGCGTGATCGCCGCTTCCAGCTCCTCGGCGCGCATCTTGAAGCCGTTGTTCTGGCTGCAGGGGAGAAAGACCGGTGTGCCATCGGCCAGCGAGACGATATCGGGGTAGGAGACCCAAGCCGGTGTCGGGATGATCGCCTCGTCACCGGCGTTCATCGTCGCCACCATCGCGTTGTAGATCACCTGCTTGCCGCCGGTGGAGACGATGATTTCTTCCGGCTTGTAGTCCAGGCCCGAATCCAGACGGAACCGCTCGGCGACCGCACGGCGCAGCGCCATGGTGCCCGGCACGTCGGTGTATTTGGTCTCGCCATTCTGGATGGCGGCAATCGCCGCGTCCTTGATGAATTGCGGGGTGTCGAAATCCGGCTCACCGGCCGAGAGCGAAATCACGTCGCGCCCCTCGGCTTTCAGCTTCCGCGCATTGGCGGTGATCGCCATGGTTTGGCTGGGGCTGATGCGATCGAGACGTTCGGCAATGAAGGACATGACACTCTCAAGCAGGTTGCGAAAGCCAGACACACTAGAACCGTGGCAACGGCCATTCAACCTTGCTCAACGCAGCCGGACGGATGATCTTGGCTGCCATGTGCGGTCGTTATGTCCTCCGCCGCTCCGTCGACGAGCTGCGCGCAATCTTTGATGTGCTTGGCGCTCTGCCCAACTGGGAGCCGAGCTGGAACATCGCGCCCACCCAGAACGCGCCGGTGATCCGCCGCCATCCCGAGACCGGTGAGCGTCGCCTCGATCTGCTGCGCTGGGGCCTGGTGCCGCATTTCGTCACCGACCCGGCCACGACGCGCCAGCCGATCAACGCCCGCAGCGAGACAGCGGCGAGCACCCCGATGTTCCGCGACGCGCTGGCCCGCAGGCGTGGCATCGTGCCGATTGATGCGTTCTATGAATGGTCGGGCGAGGCGAAATCCAAACAGGCATGGGCGGTCGAGCGCGCGGATGGCGACATCATGGCGCTCGCGGGCCTCTGGGAAGGTTGGCGCGGGCAGGACGGGACAGTCCTTCGCACGTTCACCGTGCTCACCACCGCCGCCTGCGTCGTGCTTGAGCATCTGCATCATCGGATGCCGGTGGTGCTAGAGCGCGCCGATTGGGCGGCTTGGCTGGGGGAGGCTCCGGGCGATCCGAACCGCCTGTTGCGTTCCTCGGAAGCCGGGTTCAAGGCTTGGAAAATCGGCCCTCGCGTGGGCAATGTGCGCAACAACGATCCCTCACTGATGGACCCTCTGAGAGAGCTCTGACATGGCAATGACACTCCGGCGGCGTGCCAACAAGGCGATGGTGAGCGGTGCAGTGCTCTGCGCCGTCGGTGTCGTTCGTGCCGTGATGCCGGGCGAGAGTTACACCTTGCTGGAGATCGGCGGTGCCATGATCGCAACCGGCTTGGTGATGTACGGGATCGCGAGGTCTCGCCCGGATTCGGTGCCCGCGCCGAACCATGATCTCGAATCCGACCTCCAATCCACCCGCAGCCTGCCCCGCGAAGACTGACTGGCTTCAGCCTCCCCGCATGATGCTGCCGATTGTCGCGAGTTTGGCGTCGGTGAGGTAGCCGTAGCGGTTCATCTGCACCCGGCCGCAGACCGACAACACCGCCCGCAGTCGGCGCGCGACATCGTCGTGCGGACCATAGCCATGCGCCAGCGCCCAGAATTCCGAGTGTCGCACCGCATCCCGCGCTACGATCAGTCGCGCGGCGATATCCGCGTCACTCGCCGGGTGCGGCTCATTCGGAGCTGGATATGCGATATCCGCGAGTTTCCTTGGCTGGCCGGGTGCCAAGCTCAGCGCCATCTGCACCAGTGGGGCCAACTCCTCCGGCGCACCTGCACCGAGTTCGGCTAGGCGATTAATATAGTTCCGCGCAATCATCGGCCAATGCATCGTGTAGAGCTTCACACCGATAGCATCGACCGCCCCATCGAGTTGTGCCGGGTCGAAGCCGGACAACGTGTTCAGCGGGGCGGGGAAGCCCTGCAGAAAGATCTTCTTGCCTGTCTTGCGAACGCAAGTCGCGAGAAAGGCCGCGTAATCGGCCACCAACAGGGCGCGCAGCCGAAAATGCTGCGCCAACATCGGATGCTCCGCCAACAGGGCGACCAATCCGCGGTCGCGCAAGGCATGTCCCAGCCCCTCCGTGCCGCCACATTCGGCGAGTTTGGGGAAGCGCTCCAGCAGCCCCGCCATAAAGTGCCGCAGCCGATCGAAGTCGATCCCATGGCGTTCAGCAATCGGGGTCACGAAGACGTTGTAGTCAAAGAACAGGCTGAGGAACTCGTAGGGCGGATATTCGGGCCAGTCGAACTTGAAGCCGGTCGCCTCGGGATAGGCACGCGCCACATCGGCGATCAATGCCGCCATGAAGGCGCGGATGCCGGGGCTGGCGAGGCTGCCATTGCGGTCCACCCGCCTCACATCGCCGGAGGCAGAAGGCCGCATCGCCAGATCCTCTGGCCTTGGGCCGGTTGATTGCACCCGCACGCCCGGCGGACTGGCCGCCATCAATTGCAGCCAGAATTCCACATCGCGCGCCCGGCATTGCCGCAACAATTCGCTGACACAGCCGCCAGCGGATTCAGTCAGATCATCAGCCTTGGGCGGCGGATACGGGCTCTCGCGATACAGGCTCGGCTCTGGCACGAAACTCGGTGCGGTGCGGACCAGCAATTCGCGATGTCCCCACAGCGGTCGATCAAGCAACCGGTGATCCCCCGCCCCGCCATCATCCGGCGGCTCGCGCACGCCGCCATCCATCGGCGTCATCACCGAGGGCACCACGGTCACGGAGCTTGCGCCCGCGATGCCCGCCACATTCTGCAGCACCTGCTCGACGCCCTCGTTTTGCAGATATTCCGGCATCAAGGTGATGCCGAGCCGCCTCGTCTCTGCCCACATCGCGTTATCTTCCGTGTCTCTCGTGCCAAATTTCTTGCGATGTAGCAGCGAGACGGGCGACAACGTCAAGCAATGCAAGGGGGAATGCGGCAATGGTGAACGAGGACGCAATCGTCGGAAAAATCACGCGGCGGCTGCTGCCGTTGCTGGTCACCGGCTACATCATTGCGTTCATCGACCGCTCCAACATCGCCTTTGCCAAACTGCAAATGGTCAAGGATCTCGGGATCAGCGAGGCCGCCTATGGGCTTGGGGCCTCGTTGTTCTTCATCGGCTATCTGCTCTGCGAACTGCCCAGCAACATGGCGCTGGTGAAATTCGGACCGCGACGTTGGTTCTGCCGGATCATGGTGAGCTGGGGGGCTGTCACCGTGCTGTTCGCAGCAGTTCACACCACCTGGAGCTTCTACATGCTCCGCTTCCTGCTCGGTGCCGCTGAGGCGGGATACTTCCCCGGCGTGCTCTATGTGCTGACCCTGTGGTACCCGCAACGTCATCGCGCCCGCACCGTCGCCTGGTTCGTCATCGGCAGCATCATCGCCAACATCATTGGCGCGCCGATGGCGGGCGTGCTGCTCGATCTGCAAGGCTCGCTCGGTCTGGCAGGTTGGCAGTGGATGTTCGTGGTCATGGGTCTGCCCGCCGTGTTGCTCGGCATCGCCTTGCTCTGGATGTTGCCAGATGCGCCAGACCACGTGGATTTCCTCTGCGCGGAGGAACGCGATTGGCTGCAGTCCACGCTGGCCGCCGAGCGCGCCGCGATGCCGCAGGCTCCATTTCACAATCCGTGGCGGCGATTGCTCGACCCTCGTGTGCTCATGCTGTCGGCTTATTTCGTCCTCTTCACCCTGGCTGGCTACGGCTTCAGCTATTGGCTGCCGACGCTGATCAAGGGCTTTGGTGTCAGCAACACCGTCAACGGTCTGCTGAACATGGTGCTCTGGATCATCGTGGGCGGACTGCTTTGGTGGGTGCCGCGCAAGCCGGGGCGGGGTGACAACCCGATCCGTGTGATCATGATCCCCTCGATGCTCGGCGGCCTGTGCTTCGTGCTGTGCTGGGCGGTGCCGAACGACGTGCTGAAATTTGTCTTCCTCTGCGCCGGAGCCTGCTGCGTCGTGGTCGGACAGCCCTGTTTCTGGACGCTCCCGAGCCGCTTCCTCTCCGGCCCGGAGGCCGCCCTTGGCATCGCCGCGATCAACTCGCTTGGCAATCTTGGTGGGTTCTTCGGCCAGAGCATCGTGCCGGCGATTCGCGACGCCACCTCCAGCGACATCGCGCCCATGCTGTTTCTGGCCGGCGTGCTGGTCCTGCGCAGCCTCGTCACGCTGATCCCGGTGCGGATGTTGTCGATCCGCGAATCCGGTTAGATTGTGATTGGCTGAAAGTGAGTCTCGTTCTGCGCTCAGGGGGACGAATTGGCAGCATAAGGTGTGCTGTCAACATCAGACAACCACGATTTAGACCCCCGCAAACCCAGCCATCGCGCGCACCTCCGCCGAACTCCGCCCTTCCTCGCGCAGCGCTCTGATCCCCACCGCCCGGTCGCGCTTGGCCAGCCGTGAGCCATCCGGGTTGGTCAGCAGCTTGTGGAACTCATAGTCAGGCACCGGCCAGCCCATCAGAAGCTGCAGCAGATTGTGGATCGCGGTCGCCGCCTCCAGATCGACGGCGCGGGTGACCATCGTCACGCCTTGCACCGCGTCGTCATGCGTCACGCAGAGATGATAACTCCCCGGCGTGTGCTTGCGACCGATCACCACATCGCCGAACGGTCGCGGATCACGCGGCAATGCCCCGGTCACACGCAGCGCCGCCTCGACATCCAACCGCCAGGCGAATTTCTCACCTTTATGTGCTGATTGCGCGGCGGCGCTGAGATGGCGGCAGGTGCCCGGATAGACCGGACCTTCCGGCCCGTGCGGCGCAGAGGCATGCGCCTCGATATCAGCGCGCGAGCACCAGCAGCGATAGGCAAGGCCGCGACCGGCGAGATCGGAGATTGCCGCATCATAGTCCGCCACGTGCTCGGTTTGGATGCGGATATCGCCGTCCCAGTCGATCCCGAGCCAGCGCAGATCCGCGATGATGGCCTCCGTGTATTCCGGCCTGCAACGCTGGATGTCGATGTCCTCGATCCGCAGCAGGAAGCGCCCACCGGCCGCACGCGCCTTCGTCCAGGCGAACAACGCCGCATGCGCGCTGCCAAGATGCAGCAATCCCGTCGGGCTGGGAGCGAATCGGGTGACGATCATCTCAGGCGTTTTGTCCGGTTGGCGGTTCGGGGCTGTGGCCGAAATTCAACAAAATCAGCCGCTCGCACATGGGCGTTTCATGACGCAATGATGAAACTGCATAGCCCGACTTGCGACACCGCATGGCGGATGCGATAAGCGTACTAGTTACCAGCGGCGCTGCAAGATGTGTGGCCGACTTGGATAAAGGCCACAGCATATTGTGCCCCGCTCGCACAGGAGCGGCTTTTGCCTGACGGCGGACAACACTTCCCTGCGCTTGTGCTCAATGCGGATTTCCGTCCGTTGTCCTACTTCCCATTGTCGGTCTGGTCCTGGCAGGACGCGGTGAAGGCCGTGTTTCTGGACCGTGTCTCGGTTCTATCCGAATACGACACTGAAGTCCGCTCGCCGAGCTTGGCGATGCGCCTGCCCAGCGTGATCGCGTTGAAGGACTATGTGCCGACCTCACGCAAGCCCGCTTTCACCCGGTTCAACGTCTTCCTGCGCGACGCGTTCGAGTGCCAATATTGCAGCTCGCGCGAGCCCGCGCAGAACCTGACCTTCGACCATGTCATCCCGCGCAGCCGCGGCGGGCGCACGACGTGGGAGAACGTGGTCACCGCCTGCGGCCCCTGCAATCTGCGCAAAGGCAGCGCCTTGCCGCGCGAATGCCGGATGTATCCGCGCAAACCGGCTCGCCAGCCCAGCACCTGGGAATTGCAGGACAATGGTCGGGCCTTCCCGCCGAACTTCCTGCACGAGAGCTGGCGCGACTATCTGTATTGGGATTCCGAGCTGGAGAGCTGATCGCAATGACGTGCGACCGCAGCCATCCACCGCGATGCAGCCAGTTCAGCGATGGATTGCTGCACTTCGTTTGCAATGACGCGTTGGGCCGGACAAAGTCCAACCCAAGATCAACACAAGCTAAACCCGCTCGCTCACCGCAATCGCCACCTTGCAGCCCAGCCGGATCGCGCCGCTGAGCAGCTTGTAGGCCGGGGCCTGTTCGGCGCCGTTCTCCAGCCCGATATCGCGATGCTCGACCTCTTCGAGACGGAATTTCTCGATGGTGTCACGCAAAGGCGTCTCGTCCTCGCCGAGTCGGGCGACTTGATCCTGGTAATGCTGGTCGATGGCCTCTTCCACCGCCACGGTGCAGGCCATCGCCGCTTTTTCACCCATCGCCGCCGTGATCGCGCCGAGCGCGAAACCTGCCACATGCCAGATCGGCAACAGGGCCGTCGGGCGAATCCGCCGTTGCGCGATCAGCTTGCCGAAACTGTCGAGATGGACCTGCTCCTGCTCCTTCATATGCCGCAGCAGATCACCTTTCGACCCACGACCCAGCACCGCCAACTGACCGGCATAGATGCGCGCGGCACCATATTCCCCGGCATGGTCCACTCGGATGATCCGTTCCAGATCGTCGCGCTCGGTCAGATCACCGGGCATTTTCATCTCGGTCATACGGGGCTCCTGGCATTGCGAAAGGCGAAAACGGTGAAGCCGATGGTCAACGCGCCCGCGAAGATCATGTTCATCATCGCGATCGACACCGGCAAGAACGACAGCAGATAGGTCGGGTCTTCGCAGGGCTTGGATGGCCGGGCCGGCATAGCCGTGAAGCGTTCAGCCGGGGTCATATGCGAGAAATCGGGGGCATTGCATTGCGGCAGTGGGCTGTCCCACCAACGCTGCTCGACGCCGACATGCACGAAGGCGATCGCCGCATCGGCGGTAAACGCCAGAATGCACACCGCCAAAGCGAGCCAGCCGAAAGGTCGCGGCGCGATCAGCCCGATCGCCGCCGCCACCATCACCACCCGATACGGCCAGCGTTCCAGCAGGCAAAGCGGGCAGGGGATCATTTCCAGATACCGCTCGCTGCCCATTGCAATCCCAAGGGCCAACACGGCGAACAGTGCACACAGAAACAGGGCAAATCGCAGGCGAGGGATCATCATGCGCCAGATATGCGCTGCCACCGCTTTCCTCGCAAGTTGTCCTCAGACTACGTTTTCAACACAAAACGGGAGAGACGATCATGCTGACTCTGTGGGGGCGCAACAACTCCAGCAATGTGATGAAAGTCACCTGGCTTCTCGGCGAACTCGACCTGCCGCACACGCGCATCGATGCCGGTCTGGCCTTCGGTCGCACCGGCACACCCGAATATCGCGCGATGAACCCGCTCGGCGTGGTGCCAAGCCTGGAGGATGACGATTACACCCTGTTCGAGAGCAACGTGATCTGCCGTTATCTCTGCAATGCCTATGCGCCAAAGAGCGGTCTGTTGCCGCAGGAGGCCAAGGGCCGCGCCCGGGTCGAGGCGTGGATGGATTTCCAGCAGACCGCGATCAGCCCGGTGATGGGCACCGTCTTCCAGGGTCTCGTCCGCATCGCGCCGGAGAAGCGCAACTGGGAAGCCATCCATGCCGGAATCGCCCGGGGCAACCAGGTCTGGGGCCTGCTCGACGCCCGGCTTGCGACCATGTTCCACGTCGCCTTGAACGATTTCACGCTGGCCGACATCGTCTGGGGCGTGCACGTGCATCGCTGGCTCAATCTGGACATCCCAGGCCGTGCCGAGACCCCGAACCTGAGCGCGTGGTATAAGCGCCTGCTGGACCACCCGGCTTACGTCACACATGTCGCCTCGATCCCGATGACCTGAGCTTGTTGGCGGGCATAGGCGGCCAGCGCCTGTGCCTGTTCGGCGGCCTCTGCGATCTGCTTGCGCGCGATCACCCGGTTCCACAGGAGGCCGAGAGGTCCACTCACCCGGATCGTCATGCGCAACGCCGCTTTCCCGTTCGGACGGGCAAGCAACTGGTGCCGGGTGAACATCTGCCCAAGTGGCAGATAGGCGATATCGGCGAGGCAACGCGGTCGGTCGTATTCGGTGATCTTGAGCTTGGTGCGCGGCCCGCCTTTCGGGGTGAGAAAGAAAATCGTCCCCAGCCGCGGGTTCGGCTCACTGCATTCAATGGCAGTGATTCCGTCATCCCATTTCGGCCAGGATGTGACATCGGCCAGCAGATCGAACAACTGCTCGGGCGATGCGTCGAGTTCGGTTTCAGCAATATGGGTGAAGGCCATGGTCTGCTCCTCTGCGTTGATGCACGCAGAGTTATCGCGGCCCACTGACAGTTTCTGTCAGGAGTGAGTCAGCCCGGCTGGTCAATCCCCTCCGCCGCCTTCCACTGCCGCAGCAGGCTCGCCCGCCGCTTCGGCATCTTCTCTTCCAGCAAAATCGCTCCACTGATCCGGTCGAGCCGGAAATGCCGGAAATCCGCGCGCAATTCGCACCACGCCGCCAGCACCTGACTGCCCGCGAAGAAGCCAATCGCCAGTGGCCAAACCACCCGCGAACTCGGCCTGCCGTCGCGATCCTCATAGTCGAGCCGCAGCTTGCGCTCCTCGCGGATTGCTTGTCGCAGCACAACCGGGTCAAGGCCCGGCCGCAAACGATGGGGCGCGGGCCCGGCGAGCAGCCCGATCTGGTCGCTGGCCTCGCGCAGATGCGCCGGAAGCACCGCCTCGATTTTGCCGATCACCCGTCGCGCCGCCGTCGCCAACCCGTCATCCGCCTGCGCCGAGGTCAGCCGCAGGCCAAGCACCAACGCCTCCAACTCCTCCGCATCGAACATCAAAGGCGGCAGCAGAAAGCCAGGGCGCAACAGATACCCGATCCCGGCCTCGCCCTGAATGTCCGCACCTTGGCCGACCACGGTCGCGATGTCCCGATAGATCGTGCGCTCCGACACCGCCAATTCATCGGCCAAGGTCTGCGCCGTCACCGGCACCCGCCGCTGGCGCAGCGCGTCGAGCAGCGCCAGCAAGCGGGTGGCCCGGCTCATTCCGCGAATTGCAGCGTCGCCAGCCGCGCGTAGAGCCCGTCGGCGGCGACCAACTCGTCATGCGTGCCGGTCTCCACCACGCGGCCCTCGTCCAGCACCACAATCCGGTCCGCCCGACGCACGGTGGCAAGACGATGCGCAATCACCAACGTGGTGCGGCCTTCGGACAGACGATCCAGCGCATGCTGCACCGCGCGCTCGGATTCCGCGTCCAACGCACTGGTGGCTTCATCCAGCAGCAACACCGAAGGGTCACGCAGAATCGCCCGCGCAATCGCCACACGCTGACGCTGACCGCCGGAGAGACGCACGCCCTTCTCGCCGAGATACGTGTCCAGCCCTTGCGGCAGGTCCTCTAAGAAGGCGGCGTTGGCGGCGTGAGCGGCGGCGATCACCTCCTCATCCGTCGCATCCGGCCGACCGTAGCGGATGTTCTCACGCGCTGAGAGGCTGAAAATCGTCGGGTCCTGCGGCACCAACCCGATGCGCGCGCGCAGATCGCGCGGGTCGAGCGTCTGAATCTCCACCCCGTCCAGCCGCACCACGCCCTCTTGCGGATCGTAGAACCGCAGCAGCAATTGGAAGATCGTCGTCTTCCCCGCACCGGACGGCCCAACCAGCGCCACGTTCTCGCCGGGCCTGATCGTCAGCGCCAGATCGCGCAACGCCGGGGTTTCCGGACGCGCCGGGTAGCGGAACGTGACGTGGTCGAACTGCACCTCACCCCGCGGCGGCGGCAGTGTTGCGGGATGCTCCGGCGCGCGGATCGTCGGCACTTCCGCCAGCAACTCACCCAACCGCCCAGCGGCCCCCGCCGCCCGCTGCACCTCGCCCCACAACTCGCTCATCGTCGCCCCAGTGGAGGCGAGCAGCACCGCGTAGAACACGAAGGCCGACAAATCGCCCGAGCTGATCCGCCCCGCCAACACGTCGCGCCCGCCCACCCAAAGCGAGAAGGTGATCGCGCCGAAGCCCAGGCAGATCACCAGCAGAATCAACGTCGCCCGCAGCTTGACCCGCCGCAGGGCCGAACTCACCGAGCGCTCCACCGCGTGCCGATATTCGCGCAACGTCACCGCTTCATGCGTGAAGGCCTGCAGCGTGCGCAGCCCCGCAATGGCCTCCTCCGCCAATGCGCCCAGATCGGCCACCCGATCCTGTGCGACGCGGGCCATCTTGCGCTCACGCCTGCCGAACAACACCAGCGGCACCACCACCAACGGCACAACCAGCAGCACCACCCCGGTCAGCTTCGCGCTGGTGATCAGCAGCATCACCAGCGACCCAAACATCATCACCGCCGAGCGCAGATATTGCGACACCGCCGAGCCCACCAGCGATTGCAGGATCGCGATGTCGCCTGAGAGTTTGGTGAGCAGATCGCCGGTGCGCGCCGTCTCGAAATAATCGGGCGAGAGCGAAATCGCGCGCCCAAACGCATCCTGCCGGATATCGGCCGCCACCCGCTCGCCCAGCCACGAGACCAGAAAATTCCGGACCGCCGTGGACGCCCCGAACGAGACGACGACGACGAATAGGATCAAAGCTGACAAATCCAGCGCGTCGCGCCCGCCTGCGACGAACCCTTTGTCGATCAGATGCCGCAATCCCTGGCCGATGCCGAGCAGCAGGCCCGCTGCGATGAACATCATCACCCAGGCGGCGACCACCCGGCCGCGATAGGCGCGCAAATAGGGCAGCAGCAGGCGAAGGGCGGTGAGGTCAGGGCGGGGTTTCGTGGGCGAGGACATGCGGGGGACCGATCAGTTCAGATCCTAAAGATGGCCCCTCGCCGCGTCATTGCACCCCGCTGGCTCACATCCCCAGCGCGCGGCGATACACGTCGAGGAGAGTTTCCTGCTCCTCCACCTCAGCGGGCTCCTGCTTGCGCAGCGAGATCAGTTTGCGGATCACCTTGGGGTCGAACCCC
>CAITEF010000216.1 GCA_903891315.1 uncultured Rhodospirillales bacterium
ACATGACGAATCCTACTGCTGCAGAAACCGGCGCCGCGGCGGCCGTCTACGACTTGGTCATTCGCGGTGTCCATATCTTCGACGGCTACGAGGCGCTTGCCGGCCTATTCGATGTCGGCATCATCGGCGCCGACATCGCTGCAGTGTCCAAAACGCCTTTGGGTGGAACGCGCGGGATTGATGGCGAGGGTGGGTGGCTGATGCCCGGTCTGATCGACACCCACATTCACTTCTTCGACTTCAGGGTGGTGAGAGACCCGGCTTCTTTGCGTGACTTCGCGGAAAACACCGCGCCTTCGCTGCTCGAAAGCTTCCTCCAGAGCGGCGTCACATCCATCAAATCGGTTGGCGATCCCGCCAAGGCCATTCTGGAGCTGCGCACACGGCAGGCCGAGGGGGCGCTGCGCGGACCGCAGCTGTTCGTCACCGGCAATGGAATAACGGGCCGGGACGGCCATCCGGCGTCGACCATCTTCGGCGGCAATCCCTGGTTCCGATCCTATGCCGCAGGCGAAGTGGACAATGCGCAGATGATGCGGGACCTCGTACATCGTCTTGCCGACATGGGCGTGAACGCGATCAAGCTGCTGTCCGAGGGCGCATGCACGTGCGCCGGCTCGCCGACCTATCTTTGGAAAAACCCGATCTTTCCCAACGCGGTGGAACTCACGCGTCTGCCGAAGGAGGTGCTGCGCGCAGGGGTGGAGGCCTCCCATGAGAGGGGCCTGCGGGTCACGGTCCACACCGTGCAGCAGGACGCGGCCCTTGAGGCGCTCGAAGCCGGCGCCGATGGGCTAGAACATGGGGTGACGGTCGAGCCGATCACGGACCCGGCGTTCGTCGGGCTCATGGTTGAGCGCGGGGCCACCTATGCGCCCACCTTGTGGATTCACGATCAGGTGCATCCACACACGCGGCCGAACACCAAGTTGATGTCCGACGCCGGCGTCCGGATCGTACTGGGCAGCGACAGCTTCTGTGGCCGCGGCAAGTTTGGCGAAAACTCCGTGGAGGAGGCCGAGCTCATGGCCGCCGCCGGGATGACGACCCAGCAGGTCCTGGCCGCCGCCACGAGCAGCGCCGCGAAACACCTCGAGCGCGCCGATCTTGGCGTCATCGCGCCCGGCAAGCGCGCGGACCTAATCCTACTGGCAGGCAACCCCATCGACAACATTGGCGCGCTGCGCAGCCTCTCCTTGACCATTCAGAATGGGCAGGTCGTTGTCGACAAGCGCGAGGGCGCGCGATGACCGATATCGATATCCAAACCGCGTGGGGCGTGATGCCGGCATATATAGCCAAGCCGGCCGGAGACGGGCCTTGGCCCGGCGTGGTGGTCATCCACGACGCGTTCGGCGCCGGTGAAAACCTGCAGCGGCATGCAGACTGGCTCGCCGGCCGCGGCTACTTCGTGGTGGCGCCCAACCTGCTCTACTGGAGCCGCAAGATCACCTGCTTGAGAAGCGTGATGAAGGATGTCGCCGCCCGACAAGGTCGCAGCTTCGACGAGATCGAGGCGGCGCGGGTCTGGCTGCAGGCTGAGCCCGATTGCACCGGCCGCCAGGGCGTCATCGGCTTTTGTATGGGCGGCGCC
>CAITEF010000217.1 GCA_903891315.1 uncultured Rhodospirillales bacterium
CATTTTGTTTGATTACCCGAGTATAACGCAGGAATTGGATTTGTCCATTTATTCCTTTCTGAAGTAATCGACCTAACATATTTCATTTTCTGGACCTGGAATTTTGGCTGTAAATGTCTAATCCCAATATTGGTACTGTTCTTTATAGTTATTTTGCTGCCGCTTGCTACAACAGCACCCGTACCAGACATACATGCCGCAGTTCCGGTTTTGCTAGATCTGATAAAGGTTATTGTGGGAGGTGCGATCGGAGCATTCTCCGTTGTTATAGGGCAAAAGCCTTGATTTCCTATCTATTTGGATGAGATCCCCAATTGGTCCACCATCCTGATCGGCCTTTAAAGGCGAATCCTCTCAACCTCGTCCTGCGTCAGTCTCTCTTTAGTACGGTCATAAAGCTTCGTCGTGCGCGGGCTCTCGTGTCCAGCCATTTCTTGAGCGTGCTCCAACGCGCCGCCGTTGGCAAGATAGGACGTGATTCCCGTCGCTCGGAAACTGTGGTTGCCGATCGGCGCGGCGATGCCGACGGCAAGCGCGCGCTTGCGGATCATGCGCCAGGCATCCGGCTGCGTCATGGGTTGCTCGGATAGGACCGTCGTGTGCCCGCGGGACGTGCGAAACAGCCAACCCTTGCGATCCTCGGCTATACCTGCAGCTGCCACGTAAGCATGCAGCGCCTCAGCAAGCGCGTGATGGCACGGCATGGAGTGCTGCTTTCCACCTTTCTCGTGCAACCGGATCGTCCAGCCAGCCCCACGCGGCCGAAGATCCTCGACCTTCATCTTCAGCGCGGCGCCGATGCGCGCGAACGAATAGGTGAGGGTGGCAATCAGCGCCCGATCCCGCAGATCTCGCACGGTGTCGGTCGGGATGGCATCGAGCAGCTTGCGCCACTCGCCACCTTCGAGCACCGGCGTCACCCCGACCTTGACGACGTGCTTCGGCCCGCGGACGGCGGCGGCGGGATTGAATGGCACCACTTGGCCGGTGATCAGCCAGTCGAACAGCATGCGCACCGCGGCGAGCTGCTGCTTCACGCTCGGCGCCGCGTGGGTCTGCTGCAGCGTCTCTATATAGGTGGCGACGTCGTAGGACCGGATGGCCTGCAGCGTCAGGCCGCGGTCCTCGCACCAGGCGAAGAACTGGACGCAGGCGCGCGCATAGGCCCGGCGTGTGTTCGGGTTGCGGATGTTGGCGGTGAAGAAGTCGACATAACGCCAGGCGGCTTGCTCGCCGGCGTTGGCGATCAGCGACGGGATGAGCTTGCCGTCGGGCAGCGGCGTCAGGGCGCCGGGTTTGAGGATCGTCGGGAGCTGGTCGGTCATTGCTCCTTAATACCACAGATCTCACGCATGATAAAGGACGTTATCATGCGTGAGTACCCTCAGATCGACAACGTAGAGCTATGCAAAAAATCGTATTCTGACTCGCAAAAAACATCAGCATTTATGTCGCAAGCAACGTTCCCGGTTGCTTTTGCTTTCCGCCGCAACATAAACAGCCTGAAGTCATGGTGTCAGCCGGCGCCCAAAGCGGCCACCGGTAGGCCCGTGACGATGGTCGGTCTACGACGGCAGCGTCGGCGCGGTATGGGTTCTGTGGGGCTGGCGTCATGTACCCAAACGGCACCGCGCAGGTCGGAGGCCGATGGACGCCCGGGCGTGTGAGCAGCGCTCGAGAAGCAGCTGACCTTGGTGGCATCCGCTCTTCGGGATGTCGCTGCCCATGGTGACGGGCCGGCTCCGGCGAGCGGCGTTGATCATGACGGGCGAGCGGCCAACCTCGCGCAAAATGCGGGGCTGGTCCCGCTTTGCCCAGGCTCAGAGACCTCACCAGCAGCGTCTGATTAGCAGGTGTACAAGGAAAACAGGAAAGTACGTTTATTATCATAATCGAGGCTGCTGAGATTTAAAAATTCGTGAGGTCAGACCTTGGCAAATTCAGAACACACAATTCAATGCACACGCAGGCACACTCGCATCGAAGATCACAGCCTGTTTTGGAGAGAAATCAGAACACTTATCAGTTCACCCGCACTTCCAAATCCTGCAGAAACTCCGAGGCCGGCCGCACAGCCGAAACCAGCAGCCGATCCCGCGCCCGCGTGCAGGCCACATAAAGCAGGTGACGCTCCGTCTCGTAGACATCATCGAGCTCGGTTTCGTCAGCCACAGCCGCCAGCCGCTCCTGCAGCGGCAGCACCCCGTCGTCGCATGCCATCACCGCCACGGCCTTGAACTCCAGCCCCTTGGCCAGATGCATCGTGCCGATCAGCACGCGCCCCGGAGCCACCAGTTCGCGCTCTGACAGCTCGGACGACAACAATCCGGCCGCTTCGACTGCAGCCCGAGCGCGCGGCAGCTCTGCACGCGTGCGCACGAACACGCCGATTTCGGCAGGCTGCATCGCGCCGTCCGCCATGGCCTTGATCCAGGTCGACACGGCTTCAATCTCCGCCGCCGCGCTCGCAAGCACCGAAATCTTTGGCGCCGGCCCGTTGAAGACCGAGACGGTGCGGCCGCGCTCGTCAGCGTTGCCATCGACGTCCTTCACCGCGCTCGGCAGAAGCCGGTCTGCCGCCTGCCGGATCTGGTGGCTGGTGCGGTAGTTGACCGTCAGCGTCGACGAGCGGCCGCGCACGTCCACGCCAAGTTCCTTCCACGAGAACGGCTGCTGAAAGATCCGCTGGCCCAGGTCGCCAGCAAAGAACAAGGCGTCGGCCTGCATGGGCGCGATCGCGGCTAAAAACCTCAGCTCGGCGACGCCTAGATCCTGGGCCTCGTCCACCACGATGTGGGTGAACGGCTTGGTCTCCCGCGTGGCGTAGAACGCCGCCGTCTTGCCGAACACATCCGGCCAGGTGGCCAGGCCGCGCTTAGCCAAGCTTGCCCTTACTGCGGCGAACACCGGCCATAGCCTCTCACGCTGCCCGGCGCTCATCCGGTTCTTCCGCCCCAGCCGCGGCACCCCGGCATAGGCCGACACATCGGCGATCTGCCAAGCGTCCACCACGTGCCGCCACTCCGACAGCAGGAAGCGCTGGGTGAAGCCCTTGGCGCCAACCGACTCCGCGGCCTTGGCGACGGCATCCGTCACCTGCTCGTCCGACGCCACCACGGCGCGCCGGCCGAAGGCGAGTTGGAACAGCTCGTCCGCCACGCGCTGATAAGGCGAGACGGTGATCTGGCGCAGCACCGGCGCAGCCTCGCCCACCAGCACCGCCAGCTTGCGCGCCAGCGCGTTGGCCAAGGGCTGCGAGAATGTCGTCAGCAGCACGCGGTGCTCGGGCGACAGCCGCGATAGCCGCGCCGCGCGATGCAGTGCAACCACGGTCTTGCCGGTGCCGGCCGAGCCTGAGGTACGGGCCGGGCCATTATAGCTGCGGTCCACCACACTCTGCTGGGTTGGGTGCAGGAACACGGCCCAGCGTTCCCAGGGCGCGTCGAGCGCCGCCGCCAGGGCTTCCTGGTTCTCCACCACTCGGAAGCGACGCAACGCGTCGGGGTGATTGAACGGATCGGCCGGTGCGGCCACCGCGGGCTTGGGCAGGCGCCCGGTGCCGACATATTCGAGCAGCGCCTCGGCCGCCTCGGCCGGCAGATGCTCGGCCAAGGCCAGGAACGCGTCCTCGGTTGCGGCCTGAACGTCGGCGACCCAGTCCTGCGGGACGCCGACCGCCAGCAAGTCGTCAGCCGAGAGCGATTGGAACAGCCGGACGACGGGCCGGATGGGCGTTGTCGGAGCCGCCTCTGGCGGAGCTACCGGCACCGGCGAAGGATGCACCTCTTCCACCCGCTCTCGAACCTCGACGATCTGGATGGCGCCGGTGCGGGGATGCGCCTCGATGCGGCGCCGCTCGGCCCAGGTGTAGGCATCGTCGTGATGGCCGACATAGGCAAGCAGGAAGCTAGCCTCAGTCTTATGGACGATAATGCGAATGTCGCTGGTGGCGCGGACGGACCAGAAGTTGGGGTCGCGAGAAAGGTCGATCCGGTGGAATTTCATCCCAGGGGCAGTTGGATCCATCTGCAGGTCAAAGGCCGTCGTCTTGGCGGCCTTCTGCTCGGGGCCAGCAAGACGCGCCAGTGCGGCGGTGAACGTGGCCGCGATCCAGAAATCCATCCCTATTCTGCCTTCGCTCGCTCAGGAACGGATTGGCCCAGAGTGAACGGCGAAGGAAGCAAGTTTGCAAGTGTGAACACACCGGCACCAACCACTTCCACAGGTAAATCAGGCCAACCAAACTCGGCAAGCACCTGCCGGCAGGCTCCACATGGCATTAACTCAGCTAGGTTGCCGGTCCCAGGAGCATCAATACAGGCGACCGCCACGCCCTCCAGGCGGCGATGTCCAGCGGCAACAGCTTTGAATACAGCAACCCGCTCGGCACATATGCAGAGCCCGTAGGACGCGTTCTCGATGTTGCATCCGGTAAATATATCTCCGCCCGCCAGGACCGCGGCACCAACTCGAAATCGCGAGTAAGGCGCATACGCCGCCCTAGCAGCATCCACAGCATGCCGAGCGAGGCCTTCAACAGCCTGTTCAGGCATCCTTCGTTTGCCGTTGGGCGGCAAAGTCTGCAACGTAGGCGAGGCCGCTTGTGGTTGGGATCGATTTCAGCACGCGTCGAGCAGGCGTAGGCCTATTAGTCGGCACAACGACAAATTGACCATCACGGAAGACACCGACAACACTAGCGTGTCCACCACTGCCACCCAACGTAGATTTTAGAATAAGAGTTTCATTTTTTGTCTTGCTATCGGTCATTTTATACCCCTCTGGGCAGATCTCTCTTAGGTTTCGACATTTGTTACAAGCCACGGGTCATTAAATAGTAATCCAAGTTCGTATGCCGCCGCTTTCGCGAGATCGAAAACCATTCGGATTAATCGAGTTTGTGATTGCGCATAGGGATCAGAATCCAAATTTTGCGGTCCGTATAGCAGATTTGCGTCGATGTTGAGAGTTCCAAAAATCGGCCCGTCCGTATCCATCGCCAACCCCGCAAAAACCATCGATGGCAATGGCCGGCTGTCCAAAGGATCCAAAATCGGCACGCTCATGAGCCATGTGCGATCTCCACTCGTCTCCACGTTGAACGGCTGGAATGTGGGATTGATATCAGTCACGTCAAGCAGTTGATCACGAAGATTTGCCAAGAATGGTTCAGCATAGAGATAGCATAGACTCGTAACTCCCTGTCCATGCGATAGTTGAATTCCGTTATCGACATGACCTGCCATGTTACATCCATAGGCCATTGTTAGAATATCGCTACGCGTAGGTAGAAAAACATTTACCCTTATTTTGCTTCCTGGAACTATATGTGGGGCGAACAATACCTCGATCTTTTCAACTAGATCTTGCAAAACCAACAAGACAGGCTGCTCGGGCGGCAGAATAAGCATCGTCCGGTCGTCGATGCAGCGATGGGCTGCCTTGCGTCCGCGATCGTACAGACGTTCAACAAGCCGATGATCCTCAAGCGCCTTGAAGTCAAGAACGCCAGCAATCAACGGATCACCCGATTTCGAAAGCATCTCCTCGTCATCCGCCGGCGACGATGTCACCGCAAAGCGCTTCACCGCGACAAACGTGTCCAGCGTGTTCTCAAGATGCCGTCGCCCAATCCCGGTGAGCAGACTGAACAGGGACTTCAGGAAAGCAAGGCCGCTGTTAGGGTTCCCTGGAGGCGCACCAACACCCAGGCGAAGCGAAACATGATGCCAGGGCAATGCAGCCAATGAGCTCAGCCGCTCGGCCTCCCCAGGGAATACATCAGCCGCGTTGCGGAGCCTGTCGCGAAACGCTCGGTCGAACACCCAGGTGGGCAGGTTTGAGATTACCCCCCCGTCGATGCAGCAGAGATTCTGCGCGTCCAGCTTGACAGGCCGAAAAAAGCCCGGAAACCCCGCGGATGCGCGGACTGCGCGCGCTATCGGCATGTCCAGAAGATCATTGTCGATGGACGAGATAATCCTCAGGCCGGCACCAGCAACGTCGGTCACCATCAGAAACAGCGGTACCATGCCGAGCTGGGGGAGTGCGCGGATGTCGCGAAATGTCAGCAACTCGGCCTTCCGGCCAAGATCGTCGCGCAAGCGCGGCGATTGCTTCAGCAGATTATCCAGTTTTGTGACAAAGCCCGATGCCTCGAACAACCCCTTGCCCGGCAGCGCATGGCACACCATCACCCTGGCACCGCGAGCGAGAAGCTTCAGCCGGACGAACCATTTGCGAGCCCTGGGAAACAACCACGGACACCAGTCCGCCCGCCAGTCAGCCGCCCAAGCTTTGCTGAACTGGCTTATGTAGGTGGTGAAGTCTGCGAAGCTGGAAAACCCTGTGCCAGCGTAAGGACCAAAGAACGCTTCGCGTCCATTGGCTGAGAACGTTTCCTTCACGATCTCCAGGATCTCGATTGGCTCATAGCCTGCCCAGAACAGCGTCGCGATGATGGCGCCGGCGGAGGACCCCGCTACTCCAACCGGGCTGAAGTTGAGATCACCGGTGTTTTCGCCACCTCGCGTAGTTGGCCGACCCGTGACACCTTTCAGTTGACCGATCAGTTCCACACCAAGAGCACCACCTCCCTGGATGGTGAGAACGCAGATTCTCGGGAGTTCGGCGTCAGACACTGAACACCTTCATCACCTCATCCCCAAAGTGATTAATCACCTTCACCGCTACCCGCCCCCCAGCCGGTCGCTCAAACGGCCGAGACACATCCCGGTAGAGCGTCGCCCAGGCCTCCTCGTCGATCTCAGCCCGCAGCGCCGTCTTCAGGGACTTGTAGGGGTCGTTCGCGCCCAGGAAGTAGGCGTGGCGTACGTAGAAGCTCTCCTCATTGTAGTCCGTGTCGATGAACCAGGCGGCGATGCTTTTGGTGTCGCCAGAGCGGATGTCGCCGGTTTGGGGGTCGAACACGTCGACGCCGAGGATGCGGATCTGCACGTGATCGGGCTCGCCGGGCACGGGCTCCACCACCACATCCGGCTCGCCGAACACCACGAAGAGGTTGCCCTTGCCGGTGTTCTTCAGATCCTCCGCCATGTGCAGGTCCGGGTTCATGCGGGCCTTCAGGATCGGCATGGGGCCGAGCTTGGTCAGTTCGGTGGCGTGGGCGTCGTAGTTGAAGGCGCAGGCGATCAGCACGTCGAACCGCGCCTCTGACGCCTCGCGGGCGGCGGTGACGAGGTCGGCGCGGCTCAGGGTGCCGAATTCCGGGCCGATCAGAATACCGGCGCGGCGTTCGGTCTCGCCCTCCAGGAAGCGGCCCTCGGCGCCGATGTAGTCGCCGGGCCAGGGGGTGACGCTGGTGAAGCGGATGCTGTCGGCCTTCTGGGTCTGGTGCACGCCTGCGGTGCGCAGGTTCTCCAGCACCATGGTGGCGAAATCGACCACGGGGGCGGTGGCGCGGCGGCGCTTTGTGGGGCTCGCCTCAAGGTCGAGCAGGTCGTCCTCGTCGGCGGGGACGACGCGGTGGGGGGACAGGCTTTCGACGGTGAAGGGGCCGGCGACGCGGATGCGGGCGCGGTCCTCGTAGGGGCGGTCGTAGAGGAATTCGATGTCGGCCTTGCGGGCGATCGAGGCGTCGATGCGGCGCTGGCGTTCGATCCGCGCCTCCCACCAGGCGGCATGGGTGCGGGTGATCTCGGCGGACCAGCCGGGGGCGGCCTCGCGCGGGATCTGCCATTCCTCCCAGGTGGTGCCGAGGCCAACGTTGAGGCTGGCGCGCAGGGGTTCGAGGGCCTGCTGCGCCTCCTCCCAGATGATGTCGATCTCGGCATTGTTGGCGATGGATTTCAGGGTGACGTGCGGAGCGCGTTCATAGACGAAGCCCTGGCGCACGTCGTTGTGGGTTGGCGTGTCGGGCTGGATCTTGCCGGAGACGGTTTGCTCCTTGGCGCGGCCGTCACGGCTGTCAGCGAGGAGGTAGTAGGGGTATTTCGACGCCATGATGCGCGTGCGGGCAAGGGCCAGGGCGACACGGGAGGTGTCGATGGTGATCCAACGGCGGCCCCATTGCTCGGCGACAGTGGCGGTGGTGCCGGAGCCGCAGGTGGGGTCAAGAACAAGATCGCCAGGGTCAGTGGCGAGTAGCAAACAACGCGCAACGACAAGCGGACTTGTCTGAACTACATAAGTTTTATCGGGGCTTCCAGCAGTATCTGTCCAAACATTTGTTAACGTATAGGCAGTAAAATCATCTAAAAATTTTCGGAAATTGATGGTTTTTGCGCCTGAAACAACTCTATTTGCTTTTATAAGCCGCTCTACCCCTATTTTTCCAGTCGTCCAATACCGGCCCACTGGCACGTAAGATTTTCCCTGGAAGAAAATCGGGAAGCTGCCCGGAGGCTTCGCAGATGTTAGCGTCACAAGACGAAAGTTTCGCCCCGCGTCATCAATTTGTGTATACCTTCCACCAGATCCCGCTCCAATGCCAGCTAATTTATCTAGGTACAGGGAACGCAATTTGACTTCAGTTTCTTTTTTTGCAAACCATAATATATAATCGGAAACATTTGGAAGTCTATCGCTTGGTTGCCCCCCAGTCTTAGTTACTGTAATTTGAGAAAGAAAATTATCGGCTCCAAAAACCTCATCCAAAACAGCCCGAACGCGATGAATATTTTCATCGCCGATCTGGACGAAAATCGAACCACTCTCGGTCAACAGTTCACGCGCCACTGCCAGCCGATCCCGCAAATACGTCAGATACGAATGGATGCCGTCTTTCCACGTGTCTCGGAACGCCTTCACCTGCTCCGGCTCGCGCGAGACATCCTCGCGCTTGCCGTCCTTCACATCGCGGCTCTGGGTGCTGACCTGCCAGTTGCTGTTGAACTTGATGCCGTAGGGCGGGTCGAAATAGATGCACTGCACCTTGCCGCGCAGCCCCTCGCGCTCGGCCAGGCTGGCCATCACCTGCAGGCTGTCGCCGAGGATCATGCGGTTGGTCCAGTGCTGGTCGTGCTGGTAGAACTCCAGCCGCGCCTCTGGATCGTCCAGCCCGTTGAAGTCGCTGAACAGGTCCGGCGCCGCGGTGCGGGCGGCGGCGCGTTCGCGGGACTGTTTCCGCAGCCCGTCGATGATCGCCTTCGGGTGCACCTTCTCCTGGATGTAGATGGGCGGGGCGTTCACCACGAGGTCTGACCAGTCCTGCGTGTCTTTGCCACGCCAGACCAGCTGGGCGTCGCCGAGCTCGACTTCTCCGGTCTCCTGCAGCTGGGCGCACTGGGCCTGGGTGAGGGTGATGCGTAGGCCGCGCCAGATGATTTGCGGGTCGAGATCGGGGTTGCGCGGGCGGGTTTCGGCCTGGGGCAATGGGGCGGCGCGGGGGTAGCGGGCCGGAGCGATGGGGGTGGCTTCCTCCATCTGCTGAGCGATGGATTGGAACTCGGCGGTGGGGATGTTGCGGCGCTTGTCGGCGTGGGTGAGGGCTTCGACCGGGCGAGGACCAGCGGGGGGCTTGGGCGGGCGGGGCATGGCGGTCTCTGCTATTCTGCGGCGAGGTGTGGTTGGGTTTCGGCGAGGTCTACCGTTTCGCTGGCCAATCCGGCATCGCGGGCGATTTCGTCCGGCGGGTCCTCCCCTTCACTGGGTGCCAGCTCGGCCGAAATCGCCTGATGACCGGTGGCACCGGTGATGAGTTCCAGCAGACGGTGTTCGCGGTCGGCCATGAAGGCTTCGAAGGCATCGGCGCGCAGCAGTGCGGGCTCGATGGCATGGCTGCGCAGATGGGCGTCGAGCATGGCGGCGGGAATGGCGGGGTCGGACTTGGTGCCGTGTTGCAGCCTGGCGAGATAGTCGGTCGGGGCCTTGCCACCGATGGAGCGGTTGGTTCTGTCGCTCAGCGGGGTTTTGTTGATGATCGTGTCGTAGATTTTCGGGTCGATTTTTGGGGTGCGGGTGTCGCACCACTGGCGGGGGAAGATGTGGTGGATGTCCACGTTTTCGGAGAAGAATGTCGCGTCGGCGAATTTCTGGCCGGTGCGGAAGTCCTGGGCGCCTTGGCGCATGAGCAGGACGTGAACGCCTTTGTAGGCGGCGGACAGGCGGGTGCGCATGCCGCGCAGGCGTTCGGCGCGGAAGACGCCGTCCTTCACGGTTGAGGGGAGCGGGCCGCCTTCGAGCCAGGTTGGCACTTCCAGAACGTCCTTGGCGAAACGGGATTCGATGGCGGAGCCGTAGAGCTCGCCGAAGACGCCACACCAGAACCAGCGCTCCAGCTTCTGCTGGTTGACGATGTGTTCAGCCTTGGCGCCGAGTTCGGCGAAGATGGCGGCCAGCGGGACGAGCTGGGTTTGATAGGGCAGATCGTCCACCTTGAGGATGTTGAGCTTGTGCAGGAATTTGGCCGCGGCCTTGAATCCAGCTTCGATGACTTCGCGATGCTCGCGGTAGGCCTTCAGGGGCAATTCGAGGAGGGCACGGCGGGTGGCGCGGACGGGCGGCAGATCTTCGGGCTTAACACCCTCGGCCTCGCTGGCAAGGCGCTGGATTTTGGAGTGGCGAAGGGCCACGGCCTGGAGGAAGTCGGTGCTGGCGACCTTGCTCAGCAGCCCGGATTTCTGTCCGGGCATGGCGCCGTGGGCGGCCAGCCTGGCCTGGATGCCGGGATTTCCGTCTGCACCGAGCCAGTCGTCGCGCAGGCGGAAGTTCTCTGCGGCATACATGGCGGTGACGAGCTCGAAGGCGTCCAGCGGTTTGCCGCCGGTGTTGACCTTTTCGAACACGAGGCAGACGGCTTCGTGGGAGGTGTCGTGGCCGAGGGTTATGACGGGGACCTGGTAGGTGAGGAAGTTCTCGAGCACGTTGGTCTTGAAACGCTGGAACTGCTCGACGCGCGCCTGATCCTGCGTTTTGAAGCAGTGCATCATGAAGGCATGGTGCCAGTTGCCGTGGTCGAACACGGCGTTGAGCGGGAACATCATGTTGGTGAATTCGCGCTCGGGCGTTGACAGGTTGAGCAACTCTTCCCGGTTGAAATTTTTCCTGATAATGCGGTCTTCCGGCACGGCTACGATCGCATCGACCCGGTCTGCGTCCGGGTCCAGCGCCTTGGCGATATTTATGTAGAACCAGTGGCGAACGATTTTCTTGCGCTCGGTGATGGTCTGCACGACCTCCTGGCGCAGGCAGGTTTGATACAGCGAGGTCATGCGCTGCTGACCGTCGAGCAGGAGTTGGTCTGGCGTTGTTGCCGCGGCTTCGGCACTGGCGCCTGCCACGGGACGGCGGGCGAAGGTTGTGGCGGCGCCGGCTTTCGTTTCCAGCGTCATCAGGGCGCCGACGGGGAAGGCCTGGGAGATGGAGGCGATGAGGCTCTTGATCCGCTCCTCTTCCCAGACCCAGCTGCGTTGGAAGTCGGGCAACTGGATCTTGCCCTTTTCGCAGCTGCGCAGCAGCTCTTCGAGGCCGATCGGATTGGTTTTGAAGCTGGTCTTGCTCATGGGTGTGGGCTTTCAGCGGCAGCAGGGGCGGAGCGTGTTGCGGCTTCGATCAACCGGGCGAAGGCCGCCTCGATCTCATAAACGTCGATAAACTCGGCGAAGGCCCAGCGGCCATGGGTGCCGAGGTTGTTGACGCCGGGGACCCAGAGCTTGCGCATGGTTTCGGCTTTCAACTGGGCGTCGAGGTTGCGGTAGCCCTTGATCTCGACGATGAGGTTCAGCGGCTCGGGCTGGCCGTCGTTGATGCGGATGATGAAGTCTGGCCAGTAGCGGCGCTGCTGGGCGCCGTTGCGGTAGGGCACCTCGAACTGCATGCCCTGGTTCTTGACGTAGGAGACGACCTGCGGGTGCGCCTCGGCGGCGCGGGCGAATTCAGCCTCCCAGTCGCTGTCGAGCACGACGTGGTTGATGTGGCAGCGGAGGGGACTGGTGGTGTAGAGCGGCTTGGAGGTGGAGAAGTTGACGAAGCGGCTGCTGCCGGAGGGTGTGTAGGGGTCGAGGATGGCCTTCACGGTGCCGGCGTCGGGCGTTTGGGTTTGGCAGGCCAGCCACATCAGCTCGCAGGCGCGGTCGGCCAGCTCCAGGTAGGTGATCTGTGCGGGCACGGTGCCGCCGATGCATTTGAGGTAGCCCTCGTCCAGCCAGCGTTTAGCGACGCGTTTGAGGTCGCCGAACAGATGCAGCTTGGGCGCGCCGCCGGGATCACTGAACTGGTTGAACAGCAGGTGTTTGGCAAGGTGGTAGCTGATCTCGCTGGGACGGACGGCGCTCAGCACGGCGGTGGTGAGCTCAACCTCCGCGCCGACGATGCCGGCCAGCAGCACCTTGCAGGGGCCGACCATCTCGGGCGTGAGCACTAGCCGGGAGTCGTCGGTGAATTGGGCTACCACCCGCTCGTCCGGCAGGGCGACGCGGTAGCCTTCGACGCGGGGGAAGGTGATTTCCAGCGCCGCGCGTTCCTTCATCGCCTTCACCTGGGTGGTAGGCTTGGGCGGCTTGGGCTTGGCGATGACGGGCTGGGCGGCGAAGTCGAACGGGATGCCCATGATGTCGGCGTATTCGACATCGAACAGGCCCTTGTCGTTGAGTTCGTAGGACTGGCGCCGC
>CAITEF010000218.1 GCA_903891315.1 uncultured Rhodospirillales bacterium
CGAATCGGTAGGTCGCGTCGCGCGTGCCGCTGGCGGATTGCCTGAGGGTCAGTTGGTCTTCATCCCCGGTGCCAAGTGCTTCGGCGAGGTGCGCAGCCTGTTCGGCGGCACCGCGAACAAGCTGGTGGTGCCAGTCTCTCGTTTGACTGCGATTGACGAGACGATGGGTGAGCAGGGCGCGCTTCTGGCCCTGGCCGCCACCGCCTATCACGCTGCCCCTCCGGCGTTCGCCGTGCCCGATCTGATCGTGGGCCATGGCGTGCTGGGTCGTTTGATCGCACGGATCACTGTCGCACTCGGAAATCCTCCGCCGGTGGTGTGGGAGATCGAGCCGAGCCGGATGGCCGGCGGCGATGGTTATGCGGTGATCCACCCGGATGACGACACTGAGCGCCGCTATCGCTGCATCTGCGACGCCAGCGGGGATTCCTTGCTGCTCGACACGCTGATCAGCCGCCTCGGCTTCGGCGGGGAGATCGTGCTGGCCGGGTTCTATGCCGAGCGGCTCTCGTTCTCCTTCCCGCCCGCCTTCATGCGCGAGGCGAAGTTTCGCATCGCGGCCCAGTTCACCGATGCCGACACCAAGGCGGTGCTCGAACTCGTGCAGTCCGGTCGTCTGTCGCTCGACGGATTGATCACCCATCGCGCCAACCCAGGCGACCCCGACGCCGCCTACCGTACCGCCTTTGGCGATTCCGCGTGCCTGAAAATGATCCTGGATTGGAGCCACTGCGCATGACCCCGCCCCTTGATGAAGCCCAGCTGGCCAATCTTCGCGCCGAAGCGGCCATTGAGCCCGATCCGGTGCCGGTGGGCGAGGTGAAGAAAGAGACCCAGATCATCGCGATCTACGGCAAGGGCGGGATCGGCAAAAGCTTCACGCTCGCCAATCTCAGCTACATGATGGCCCAGCAGGGCAAGAAAGTGCTGCTGATCGGGTGTGATCCGAAATCAGACACCACCTCGCTGCTGTTCGGTGGCCGGTCTTGCCCCACCATCATCGAGACCTCGTCGAAGAAGAAACTGGCCGGTGAGAGCGTCTCGATCGGCGATGTGTGCTTCAAGCGCGACGGCGTGTTCGCCATGGAACTCGGTGGGCCGGAAGTCGGTCGCGGTTGCGGTGGGCGCGGGATCATTCACGGCTTCGAGTTGCTCGAAAAGCTCGGCTTCCATGAATGGGGCTTCGACTACGTGTTGCTCGACTTCTTGGGCGACGTGGTCTGTGGCGGCTTCGGTCTGCCGATTGCCCGTGACATGTGCCAGAAGGTGATCGTTGTCGGATCGAACGATCTGCAATCGCTCTACGTGGCGAACAATGTCTGCTCGGCGGTTGATTACTTCCGCAAGCTCGGCGGCAATGTCGGCGTGGCGGGGATGGTCATCAACAAGGATGACGGCACCGGTGAGGCGCAGGCCTTTGCGGAAGCCGTTGGAATCCCGGTGCTCTCGGCCATTCCGGCCAATGAGGATATCCGCCGCAAATCCGCCAATTACGAGATCATCGGCCGCCCCGGCAGCGAATGGGCCCCGCTGTTCGAAATGTTGGCCGAACAGGTCGCCGTGGCACCGCCGGTGCGCCCAACGCCGCTGACCCAAGACGGGCTGCTTGGCCTGTTCAAGGGCGATGCGGTGGGCCGCGACTACGTGCTGGAGCCTGCGAGCATCGAGGACATGTGCGGACCGGGCAGCTCGCTGGTCAAACCGTCGCTCGAAATCGTCTACGAGGCGAATTGAACATGGACGGTGCCATCACCCATCCCGAGACCGGCGACGGCTGCCATGGCGGCCGAGAGACCATGCTGGCGGCAGCGCGTGCGGCCGGGAAGAGTGATGTGCTCGACGGCTATGCCGCCGATTATCCGCGTGGTCCGCATGATCAGCCGCAATCGATGTGCCCGGCCTTTGGCTCGCTGCGCGTGGGTCTGCGGATGCGTCGTGTGGCGACGATCCTGTCCGGCTCGGCTTGCTGCGTCTATGGCCTGACCTTCACCTCGCATTTCTACGGGGCGAAACGCAGCGTTGGCTACGTGCCGTTCAACTCGGAAAGCCTCGTGCGCGGGCAGTTGTATGAGGACATCCGCGAGGCTGTTCACAACACCGCCAAACCCGAGGATTACGACGCCGTCGTTGTGATCAATCTCTGTGTGCCGACGGCCTCCGGCGTGCCGCTTGATCTGTTGCCGAAGGTGATCGACGGCGTGCGCGTGATCGGCATCGACGTGCCGGGCTTCGGCGTGCCGACCCATGCCGAGGCGAAGGATGTGATGGCAGGGGCCATGCTGCGGGCTGCACGTCTGGAAGCTGAGGCCGGTCCGGTGGCGCGACCGCGTCAGATGTCCGAACTGCCGACCGTTGCCTTGATCGGCGAATTGTTCCCCGCAGACCCGATGGGCATCGGCGCGATGCTGGCCCCGATGGAAATGGGCGTGGCACCGCAAGTGCCTGCCCGCGAATGGCGCGATCTCTACGCCGCTCTCGATTGTGCCGTCGTGGGGGCCACGCACCCGTTTTACACCGCCAGCATCCGCGAATTCGTCACTGCAGGTCGTCCGGTGGTGGGCTCCGGCCCGGTGGGTGAGGAGGGCACGGCGGCTTGGCTGGATGCGGTGGGGGCTGCCGCCAATGTCTCGCAGGCCAAGATCGACGCGGCGAAGAACAAGGTTCTCTCACCGATGCGGGCGATTTTGGCCGCCAATCAGCTGAATTCGACGATCACCGTCTCGGGCTATGAAGGTTCGGAACTGCTGGTCGCACGTCTGCTGATCGAAGCGGGTGCACGCGTTCCCTATGTCGGCACCGCTTGCCCACGCACGCCGTGGTCGGAGCCGGACCGGGAGTTCCTCGAAGCCAACGGCTGTTTCGTGCAGTATCGCGCCTCGCTGGAGCAGGACGTGGC
>CAITEF010000219.1 GCA_903891315.1 uncultured Rhodospirillales bacterium
AGATGCTCATGGGCAAAGGGGTTGATGTTCGCCTGATACATGAAGTTGCCCCGGCTGCGGCTCCCACTCGCCACCGCCTGCATCTCGCGCAACGCCCCCTCTAAATCCTGCGCCAACGTCCCGCGCACGTCGCGGATATGCACCGCGTCGTTCGTGTCGGTACGTTGCAGGTGCGACGTCCAGAATCCTACACTCCCGGCGGGGGCACCTTGGATGATCATTCGCCCTCGGTGCCGCCATCCCGGCGGCGTTCCGAACGGCCAAGCGCCGTCATGATCTCCCGTTTCAACGCGTGAAGCTGCACGATCACCTCGGCAAGCCGCAGCTCGTCCACCTCACGCCCAAAATTCAGGTGCCGGACGAGCTGGTGCAGGTTGCCCCCTACCCGTCCCACCTGGCCGAGCAACTGTGCCGCAAGCTCGCGCTCGATCGGCGGCCGGCGCACGCTCCGGGGCGGCGTAACCTCCAACATCTGCTGCCGGGCGTAGGAGCCGACCGTCAGACCCGCCTTGCGGGATGCCTCCTCAACCTCGACCCGTTCGGCCTCGGTCAGCCGCACCAGGATCGCCTTGCCACGTTTCCGCGTCTCGCTGCCGCTACGCGGCTTCGCCGGTATGGCGGCGGCGGGTGCCGCTGGATCGGGAGTCAGATTCGGGGCGGTCATCGCTTGAGGCTCTTTCCTTTCGGCTACGCCGGGGGGTCAACGGGGGCAACGCCCCCTTGCATGGCAGGCGGGTTATCCGGGCGGCGAGGCGGGGCGATTGCCCCAACGATGCAACGCGCGGATATACCGCCGCTGCCTTGTCCATCTTCTTTCCTGCCACTTCTCTAGCAGATTCAGCAGACCGAGGCACAACCTAAGATATTGTGATTCGGGAACAAACGCCAGCGATCTATCCCCGTTCCGTCACTCCGCCATGCACCGCATGGACGCAATTTTGTTTCGCGGGACTCCGAGTCGCTCTTTTACGATTCGCCGAGTCGTAGCCGTCGCCACCGTCAAGGAACCACCCGCCCCGAGGAGATTTTCATGCGCACCATCGAGCATCAGCCGAGCGAAGACGCCGTCATCAACTCCTATATCGCCATGGCAGCATCCGCCTTCGTCATGGCATGCCTCGGCGGCGGCCTGCTCAGTGGGGCGCACCTAATCAATATCGATGCCCTCGAAAACCTGCCGGCCTGGCAGGGTGCCCTTCTCTTCGCCGCCGGCATGCTGCCCGGCCTCGTCGTCACCTGGTTGATCCGCCGCCGTGTCGGCGCTGTCCGCTTCACCCGTGGTGTTGCCGTAACTGGGTTCATCCTCCTCGGCGGCGTCGGGCTGCTCATGCTGAGCCACTCCAACAAGCCAGATGAACTCGCCAAGGGTGGCACCCTCCTTTTCATCGCCTTTTGGCTCTTCGGTGCCTTTGGCTACGGCTGGCGCACCCTGGCCGGCCTCGTCGCCCTCGGCGGCGTGGCCTGGGCGCTGGTATTCTATTTCTCCGTTCATGACGCCAATCGTGCCGGGATCGGCGGCGCTACGGCACTCTTCGGCGGTGCAGCCTATTGGCTGCTCTCGACCGATCTCCCTGCCCTCGGCCGCCGCAGCCTTTGGCAATTCAGCGACCATTGGCAGACCGAGGCACGGGGCAAGCTCATCAAGAGCGTCGCCCTCATCATGGTCTTCATCGCCCTGGGTGCCTTCGTCCACCATGACCACGACGCGCGCCCACCCATGCTGGCACCGATTGTTGGCGTCATCGGCTACACCGTGGCCTTCGGCTGCGGCATCTTCGGTGTCCTCGGGCTGTTCGGCTTTGCCTTCGGCATGCTCGGCAGCCTCGTCCCTAAACCCGGATCGAACTTCGAGGGTGTCGCCAATCAGAAAGTCTATGGCGACGCCGGCTATGCCGAGGTCACGATCATTGCCGCCGCCCTGCGCGATCACGACACCGGCGGCCATGCTCCGCCCCGCTTTCGGGATTGATGCCCATGGCAAGATTCCTGAGCCGGGTGAAAGCTCCCACGCAAAGCCCGGTGCTTGGCTCTGCCGAGCCGGACGCCATCAATCTCGGCCGCCTCGTCGTCAACGGCGGCATCGGCGACAAGATGCGCTATGGCGGCCCCCTCCATGTCCTGGTGTTCGGCCCGAACGGGGCGGGCAAATCCACCCGCCTCCTCGTGCCGAACCTCCTCGAACTCGAACACCGCAGCATTGTCGTCATCGATCCGAAGGGCGAGCTGGCCGCCATCACGGCAGAATTTCGTCGCACCCTCGGCCAGGTGGTCATCATCAACCCCTTCGGCGTTCTCGCCGATCAGCCCGGCTATGAGGATCTCCGCAGCGACGGCTTCAATCCTCTCCTGACCCTCGATCCCGCCTCGCTGTCGTTCAATGCCGATGCCTCCTTGCTGGCGGAGGCGCTTGTCTCGGTGTCGGCGGACGGCAACGGCAAGCATTTCGACAGCTCCGCCCGCAGCCTGGTTGCTGCCCTCATCATGTATGTCTGCATTTCGGCGCGCCTCGCCGGCACCGTGCCAAGCCTGGCGCAGGTGCGCGAGCTGCTCTGCATGGCGAGCGAAGCCCCCAAGAAAAGCAACGATTTTGAAGGGCGCGGCATCCCTGCCCTCGCCCTTGAGATGATGAAATCCTCCGTCCGCGGCCTCCGCAACAAGGCCGCTCAGTTCGAAAACTGGTCAGAAGAAATCGCCTCGATCGCCTCCACCGCCCGCGATCAGACCGAGGCCTTCGACGATGACGAAATCGCCGATGATCTGAGCCGGGGCGACTTCGACATGCGCGAGCTGAAGCGCAGGCCGGTCACGGTCTATCTCATACTCCCACCGGAGATGATCAAACGACATTCAAAATGGTTGCGATTAGTTATCTCCTCTGCCCTGCGTGGCGTCATGCGCCACCGCGAGCCGGGCGAACCCCGCGCCCTGTTTATGCTCGATGAGTTCGCCGCCCTCGGCCATCTCGAAATCATCGAAACCGTCTGGGCGCTTGTCCGCGGCTACGGCATACAAATCATGCCGATCCTGCAAGACCTCAATCAGCTCAAGAAGCTCTACGCCGATCAGTGGGAAACCTTCATCGGCATGGCTGGTGCCGTCGTCGGTTTCGGCGCGCGCGATCTGACAACCGCGAAGTGGATGTCAGACCGTGCAGGCGAAACCACCAAGATCGCCCTTGGCTATTCCAGCGGCAACAGCACCGGCACCAGTGGCAACAACGCCAGCGCCAACAGCAACGAGGGGCTGACCTATCAGCAAATCAAAACCGCCTTCATCCCGCAGCACCAATTCATGGACATGAATGATGGCTACACCTGCCTCTGGCTCGCCCGCGTCGCCGACACCATCCCGGCCTATGCCCCCGCCTATTACCAGGTGGACAAGCTCATCGCCCGCGCCCGCCGGAGTCCGTATTTCCATGGATAGGCGCAAGCCGCACCCCGCCACGATCGGGCGCAAGCGCCCGGCGAGAGGCCAGCCTCTCGCGCTCTCCGGGATATTTGACCAAGGAAATGTGATTTTATGAATTTTTGAACATGTTCACATACTCACAAGTTCAATTGTGATCGACCACGGGGACATTATGAGCACGAAAAAGCTCGTTGAGAGCACGGGCGATGAGTGTTTGCGTATCCTCGCCGGTCTGGGCCTGAACAAGCCGCAGGCTGCGTTTGAAGTCGGGGGATAGATACGCGCCGATATGTGCCTTTCCTATCCGGCTTGGTGCTGTCCCAGAAGAGGGACGGGGGTCCTCTGCCTTCGTAGCTGGTGCGACGGGTGCAACCGGGACAGCCCGGCCACTTGCGCGTTCAAGCTGCGCCTGAAGCGCTGATGCTGTCGATGCCTTTGCCATGTTCACATGTTCCATTGTTCAAAAATTCAAAAGTGAACTGAAAAAGCCGATCCAGTTCAAGCCCGGCCTTGCCTTCCGGGTCGAGCTCCTGTGGGGCTTTCCCTGTGGTGGGAGCCTCAGCGTAGGCGGCACGGTGGCAAAGATAGGAGGGAGCACATACAAGCCCGAAGAGCTGGTGAACCATGTCACGAGCCTCATCGGCCTGTTTGGTAGCTGTTGGGTGCATACCGTTCAGCACGACAAATGCGGGCGGGTTTCCGGCCAATTTTAGCAGGTCGGCCACCGCGCGCAGTGTTTCCAGCTCAACGATGTTGGCTCGGGTCGGAATAAGAACCAGGTCGGACATACGCGCAGCGTTAAGGGCGCTGTCATCGTTTCGGCCGGCGGTATCGATAATGACAAGTTCCGCCCCGCTGTCGCGGGCGACATCTAGCGTCTGCTTTAGCCGGCTGGCCTGAGCCGACACTACGGCGGGGCTATCATCGCCTCGCCGATCTTTCCAGTTCGCCGCCGTGGCTTGGGGGTCGAGATCGATGAT
>CAITEF010000220.1 GCA_903891315.1 uncultured Rhodospirillales bacterium
AACCTGATGGGCAACGCGATGACCACCATGGTCGGCGCCGAGGCCCGCAAGGAAAGCCGCGGCGCCCAGGCGCACGACGATTTCCCCGAGCGCGACGACGAGAACTGGATGAAGCACACCCTCGCCTGGTGCGGCGAGGATGGTGCGGTGAAGCTCGACTATCGCGCGGTGAAGATGCAGACCCTGACCAATGAGGTGTCCGTCTTCCCGCCCAAGAAGCGCGTCTACTGAGGAGCGGCCCCAATGGTTGAATTCACTCTCCCGAAGAATTCCAAAATTCAGAAGGGCAAGAAGTTCCCGGCGCAAGATGCGAAGAACGTCAAAACGTTCAACATCTATCGTTGGAACCCGGATGACGGGGCCAACCCCAGCATGGATGCTTTCGAGATCGATCTCGACAAGTGCGGCCCGATGGTCCTTGACGCGCTGATCAAGATCAAGAACGAGGTCGACACCACGCTGACCTTCCGCAGGTCTTGCCGCGAGGGCATTTGCGGCTCGTGCGCGATGAACATCGACGGCACCAACACGCTTGCCTGCCTCAAGCCGATTGCCGATGTGAAGGGCGAGGTCAACATCAACCCGCTGCCGCATATGCCGGTGATCAAGGACCTCGTGCCTGATCTGAGCCAGGCTTACGCGCAATATCGCTCGGTCGAGCCGTGGCTGCAGTCCGACTCCCCGCCGCCGCCGGATGCCGAGCGTCGCCAGTCGAAGGAAGAGCGCGCGGTTCTCGACGGGATGTGGGAATGCATCCTGTGCTTCTGCTGCACCACCTCCTGCCCGAGCTATTGGTGGAACGGCGACCGCTATTTGGGCCCGGCGACGCTGATGGCCGCCTATCGCTGGATCGCCGACAGCCGCGATGAGCGCACCGGTGAGCGTCTGGATGCGCTGCAGGACCCGTTCAAGCTGTATCGCTGCCACACGATCATGAACTGTACGCAGACCTGCCCGAAGGGCCTCAACCCCGGCAAGGCGATTGCCGAGATCAAGACGAAGATCCTGGAGCGTCAGGGTTAATCCATGGCATTTCGCGGCTCCCTGGCGGACAAGGGGGGCCGCCGTGCGGCCTGGATCGACAGCTTCTTCGTCGATCACTCCGTCTTTCGGATGGTGTGGGACAATCTCGGTGAGGTGGTCCCCGACAAGCTCTATCGTTGCAACCACCCGACTCCGGGGCGGCTGAAGCGGCTCAAGGAAAAGCTCGGCCTCGTCACGTTGATCAATCTGCGCGGCCACCGCAAATGCGGCTCGGACGCGCTGTCCCGCGAGGCGGCGCAGCATCTCGGGCTGATCCATATTGACATGGCCTTCGAAAGCCGTGGTGCCCCGCATCGCGACCGGATCGAACGGTTTTACGACATCTACCGCAACCTCAAAACGCCTGCGCTGATGCACTGCAAATCCGGAGCGGACCGAGCAGGGCTTGCCTCGGGGTTGGCGGTGATGTTCGAGGGCGGCTCGGCGGAGCAGGCGATGGAGCAGCTCTCGGTGCGGTACGGCCATTTCAACCGCTCCGCCACCGGCATTCTGGACGCATTCTTCCGGCTCTATCAGCAGACGGCGGAGGGGCGGATGCCGTTCATGGAATGGGTCTCGACCGAATATGACGAGCACGCTCTTCGCGCCTCATTCAAATCGCACAAGCTGTCGGGGTTCCTGAACGATTACGTGCTGCGGCGTGAGTAACGAGTAGGGTGCCAATTCCGCAAGGAATTGCACCATGGGTTTGGTGCTGCGGTGCAATTCCTGCCGAATTGGCACCCTACTTCTTCCCACCCCCGGCGTTCAGCGCCACCGCCAACATTGCGATCACATCACCCTCGGCTGCAGCAGCAGTCTTGTAACGAGGCGCGGTGGTGACGTAAGGCTGTGTGGAGTCGGCGGGGAAGAAGAGTTCTAGATAAAACCGCCCGCTTGCGCGATCCTGCGCGGCTTCGATACGCAACATGGGCATGGCAAACTCCTCGATGGACAAGAATCCGGTGGCAACAAGCTATCCGATGGAGCAGAGCATCGGCTCGCAGGTGCGCCGCGCGCACCGACAATTCGCGCAGGCGCTGCAGGCGGCTTTGGCCCCGCAGGATATCCCGCTCGGCATGTGGTATTTTCTGCGTGCGCTGTGGGAAGAGGATGGTCTGACCCAGCGTGAGATTAGCGAGCGCGTGGGGGCGACGGCACCGACGGCGGTGGAGCAACTGCGCAACATGGAAAAGCGTGGCCTGATCGTGCGGCGTGCCAGCGAGGAGGATCGGCGCAAGGTGCATTTCGATCTCACCGAAGAAGGCCGTTCCGTCCAGGCTGATCTGCTGCGCTATGCCGAAGAGGTGAACACGGTCGCACTCGAAGGATTCACGCCGGGTGAGATCGGGTTTCTGCGGTTGGCGCTGATGCGGATTCAGGACAATTTGGTGAAGGCGCGCGGGTAGGCTCATCCCTTCTCCCACACAAACGCCCGCAACCGCGCTGCCATCTTCGCCACCTCAGCCGGATCCGCGGTCGCCGCCACGCCCACGCCGAGATAGCGCTCGGCGATGTCCGACGAATGCAGCAGATCAGAGGCTTTTCCCTCCAACACGATCCGCCCATTTTCGATCACCGCACCGCGATCCGCGATGGAGAGCGCAGCGCGGGCATTCTGCTCGGCGAGCAGGATCGACATCCCACGATCCCGCAGCCCTTTGATCAGATCAAAAATCTCGGCAACCAGCTTCGGTGCCAGCCCCAAAGATGGTTCATCGAGGATAATCAAATGCGGACTCGACATCAGGCCGCGTGCGATGGCGAGCATCTGCTGCTGGCCGCCGGAGAAATTACCGGCCATGTCACCCAACCGCTCGGCGATGACCGGAAACAGGCGCAATGCCTCGGCGCGCGCGCTTGGCTCGGGCTGTCCGCGTGGGCGGATCGAGGCTCCGAGGCCGAGATTGTCTTCCACCGTCATCCCGGTGAAGAGCTGCCGCCCCTCCGGCACATGCGCGATGCCGCGACTTAGGCGTTCGGCGGTGGGCAGACGGTCGATCCTCTGGCCGTTCCACAGAATCTGCCCGGACAAGCTGGGCAGCAACCCGGAGATCGTCTTGGCCAGCGTCGATTTCCCGGCACCGTTGGCACCGATCAGTGTGACGATCTCGCCCGGTGGTACCACCAGATTGATATCGTGCAGCACCGGCCCGGTTCCATAGCCTGCGGAGATGCCGGAAAGTTCGAGGCTCATGCCACCGGCTCCTCGCCAAGATAGGCGGCGATCACCCGCTTGTCCGCCTGGACCTCAGCGGGCGTGCCGGCAGCGATCAGGCGACCGGCTTCGAGCACGACGACCTGGGTGGCGATGGTCATCACGAGCGACATATTGTGCTCCACCACCAGCACCGTCACACCGCAGGCCTGGATGGCGCGCAACAAAGCGGAGAGTTCGGCGGTTTCGGTGTCGTTCAGCCCCGCCGCCGGTTCGTCGAGCAGCAGCAGACGCGGTTGCGCCATCAACGCGCGGATGACTTCGAGGAGTTTCTGCGCGCCCATCGGCAATTCGGTCGCCGGGCGATGCGCCTGATCGCCGAGATTGACCAATTCCAGCAGCGCCATCGCCCGCTCGGCCAGCGCCTTCTCCTCGCGCCGCGACGAGGGCAGCCAGAGCAGTTGCGAGGCAAGCCCATGCTGCAACAGCCGATGTCGCCCTGCCAGCGCGTTCTCCAGCACTGTCATGCCGGGGAAGACGCGGGCGGATTGGAAGGTGCGGATCACGCCGAGGCGGGCGATTTGGGAGGGCGACAGGCCAGTGAGCAACTTGCCGTCAAACGTGACAGAGCCGGAATCGGCGTGGAACAGATTGGTGATCAGGTTGAACAGCGTGGTCTTGCCAGCCCCATTCGGCCCGATCAATGCGGTGAGGGAGTGCTCTTCCACATCGAAGGACACATCCTGCGTCGCCAGCAGCCCGCCGAACTTTTTGCGCAGATTGCGGATCTCCAGCGCGCTCATCGCCGCCCTCCCGGCAAAGCGCGCAGCAAGGTGCCGAACATCCCTTGCGGCAGATAGAGCGCGAAACCGGCCAGCAACGCGCCGCTGGCAAAGGTTTTGTAGATCGCCAAGGGCTGGAACAGCGTCGGCAGAATGGTAAGCAACGCCGCACCGAACAGCGGGCCGATCAGCGTGCCCTCGCCGCCAATCACCAACATCGCGACCAATTGCAGCGACAGCGGCGCGCCGACCATGTCCGGGGACAGGAAGTGGAAATGGAAGGCGAACAGCGAGCCCGCGAGTGAGGCGATTACCGCCGACATCGCAAACGCCGCCATCTTGCAGCCGGTCACGTTCACGCCGAGGGCAGCGGCCGCCAGCGGATCGGTGCGGATCGCCTGCAATGCGCGGCCAAAGCCTGAGCGCATCGCGCCTGAGATCATCACAAGCGTGGTCACCGCCACGGCGAGGACGACGAAATACATCTTGGTCGAATTGTCGATGTCGTAGCCGAACAGATCGAGATCCGGGATGCCGACCATGCCGGACGGGCCGCCAGTGTAGTCGTCAAATCCCACCGTGCAACTATCGACCAGCAGCCCGAACGCCAGGGTGGCGAGTGCCATGTAGAGGCCGCGCAATCGCAAGGTGACGCCCGCAAGCAACAGTGACGCCGCGAGGGAGACGCCGACGCCCACCAAAATCGCCGGGACGGCGTGCCATTCCTCCGTGGTGACGAGGTAGGACGAGGTGTAGCCGCCGACTGCCATGAACGCCGCCTGACCGAGCGAGATCTGCCCGCCATAGCCCATCAGCATGTCTTGGCCGATCAGGGTCATGAACAGGATCAGCGTGATGATCGCCGAAGAGAGCAGCGCGTCATTGATCAGCCAAGGCAGGAACATCGCGGCGATCAGCGCCGCAGCACCCCCGCGCCACGCGCCACGCGCGGAAATCCGCGTCACATGCGCCCAAACACGGGCTTCCTCGCGCACATCGATCCGCCGCACCACACCCGAGCGGAACAACCCGGAGGGGCGGACGACCAGCACCAACAGCAGCAATCCGAGCGAGAGCGCGTTGGAGAACAGCGAGGAGACATAGGCGGTGCCGAGTTGGTTCACCAAGCCCAGCAGCATCCCGCCCAGGATCGCGCCGGGGAACGAGGCGATGCCGCCGATGGCCACCGAGATGAAGCCCGAGATGGTCAGCAATCGCCCGGTGTCGAATTCCAGTGCAATCGCGGGGGCGACCACGATGCCCGCAATCGCGCCGATGGCCCCGGCGAGCGAGAAGGCGAAGAGTTGCAGCCGAGGCACGTCGGCCCCGATCAGCCGTGCGGCCATGGGGTTTTCCGCACATGCCCGCAGCCATTGGCCGAGGCGGGTGCGCATCAGCATCCAGGCCAGACCGAGAATGCCAATCAACGCCACGCCCATCACCCACACGCCCTGGGTCTGCACCCGGATGCCGGAGATCAGCCAGGGCCGCTCGCCGGAGAATGGCGGGAGCGCATAAGGCTGGCTGCCCCAGACGACGAGGACGAGGCCTTCCAGCATCGTCAGAATCCCGGCCGTCATCATCAACATGTTGCTGTTGGTCAGCCGGGTCAGGCCGGGGACGAACAGCACCCGGCCCAATATCGCCGCGACGATCGTGGTGATCGCCACAGAGATCAGCGCCGCGGCGAGAACCGGCAGATGCATGTCGGTTTGCAGCGTGTAGACGATCAGCGCGCCCAGCGTGCAGAACCCACCCTGGGCGAGGTTGATCACCCCGGTCACCCGGAACACCAGCGAGAAGCCGAGGGCGAGCATCGCGTAGATGCTCCCCTGCAGCAGCCCGCCGAGGACGATTTGGATGAAGCCGTTCACCGTCTAGTCAGGCAGGCCATGCGGACCGCTGACCGGCTGCCAGGCTCGTGCCGCCTTGTTCCAACGCGAGACGATCACCGAATCCTCGGTCAGACCACGCTGGGCGGAGGCCGAGTAGT
>CAITEF010000221.1 GCA_903891315.1 uncultured Rhodospirillales bacterium
CCGCAATATTGCGATGCGTGCTTCACCGGCGAATATCCGATTGCGCTGCGTGACCTCGAACAGCCTCAGGATGGGCCACTGATGTCGCTGATGACGGAGCGGAGCCGCTAGCCATGTCTCTCTATGGTCAGATTGCCTTGGTGACCGGTGCCAGCCGTGGCATTGGCGCGGCCACCGCCCTCGAACTTGCCGCGCGTGGCGCACATGTCATCCTCACCGGTCGCACCCAAGGCGGGCTGGAAGAGGTCGACGACAAGATCCGCGCTGCGGGTGGCAAATCCACCTTGCTGCCGCTCGACCTGATGGAAGGCGACGATGTCGACAAGATCGGCCCGTCGCTGTTCGAACGCTTCGGCAGGCTCGACATTCTGGTGAGCAACGCGGCAGCGCTCGGCAAGCTCACCCCGGTGCCGCATATTCTGCCGAAGGATTGGGCTGCGGTGGTCGGCGTCAATTTGACGGCGAATTGGCATTTGATCCGCAGCTGCGGACCGTTGCTCAACATCGCTCCAGCCGGTCGCGCGGTGTTCGTCACCACCGGACGGGTGCAGCGTCCGCGGTCGTATTGGGGGGCTTACGGTGCCACCAAGGCCGCAATGGAGCATCTGGTGCTGACCTGGGCCGATGAAACGCGCGGCACCAATTTGCGGGTCAATCTGTTCGATCCCGGCGTGGTGCGCACACGATTGCGCGCCGATATCATGCCAGGCGAGGATCCGGCGACGTTGCCGCCGCCGGAGAGTGTCGCCCCGCAGATCGCCGATCTCTGCATGCCGGAGACCACCGCGCATGGCCGCGTGGTGGAAGCCGAGCGGGTTTAAGCCAGCTTACGCGGTCGGCTGGTCCACCCAAATACCGCTATTGGCTTCATGCAGAATGAAACCCAGCCGGCGGTCATGCGGCTCTTGCCATGGCGACTTGGCGAGTGCTGCCTTCGTGTTCGCCAACCCCGCCGCCCAGCGCGCCTTCACCCCGTTGGGCGTGAAATCGATGTCCTTGGCAGAATCCTCGCCCGGAATCTGCGGGGCGAGCAGGCGGACGATGTGCATCTGGGTCAGACAACCATGCGCCTCCAATTCCGCCACGCGCGGGTTGCTGCGTGCGTTCTGCGGCAGCATGGACGCCAACTCGGTGATCATCCGGCGCATATTGTGGATCTGCTCTTGGCGCATCACGTGGCTGTGTGCACGTGAGGCATATTGCAAATCCTTCTGACGACTGATGACGTCGGTGATGCTCTCCGGGTCCTGACCGCTCGGGTTCCAAACATGCACGACGAAAACCAGCGAGTCGGCGCGTTTGTCGTCATCGAACACCGCCTCGACTGGGGTGTTGGACACAATGCCGCCATCCCAGAACAAATCCTCACCAATGCGGATCGCTGGGAAAGCTGGCGGCAGGGCGCCGGAGGCCATCACATGGCGCAGATCAAGCGGGGTGTCGCGGCTGTCGAAATAGGTCATTCTCGCGGTGCGCACATTGGCCGCCCCGGTGGTCAGGCGGCAAGCACCCGAGTTGATCAGATCGAAATCGATCAACTCCGACAGCGTTTCACGCAACGGCTCGGTGCTGTAGAGCCCAGCCGCCTCTGCCCCGAACTTGGCGCTGTGGCTGGCGAGGGCGAGCGGGTTGGGCTTGAAGAACCCGCCCAGGCCCTGGGTCATGGTGAGCAGGTTGGTGATCTGCTGCCCGAAGAACGGATTGGCGGCGATCATGTTGCCGATCGGGTTCTCCAACAGCCCGCCAGCGCGACCACGCTGCATGCGGTCCCAGAATGCGTTCAGTCGTTCAACACGTTTCTCCGGCGGATTGCCTGCGATCAGTGCGGCGTTGATCGCACCTATCGAGGTGCCGATCACCCAATCCGGCCGCAAACCGGCTTCGTTCATCGCTTGATAGACGCCAGCCTGATAGGCCCCAAGTGCGCCACCGCCTTGCAAGACCAAAACGATGCGCTGCTTGTTGGGGTCAGGGCAGACCATGTGAGATTCGGACATTGGGTTCACTCCGGTTTCAGTGTGTGGGAAGGGCTCAGGCGCAGGCTGAGCGCGCCTGCGACAAGGAGGGCGAGGGCGATGCCGGCGACGCAGCCAGGCCAGCCCACGCGATCAAACACCTGGCCAAGCACCAGGCTGCCCGCGAGGCCGCCGGTGAAGTAGCTGGCGAGGTAGATTCCATTGGCGGTCGCACGATGCTGACCCGCCGTGGTGTTGACGTAGCCGGTGGCGATGGCCTGGGCGAAGAAGGTGCCGACCGAGACCAGCACCATCCCCAGCAGCACCAGCGACAGATGCGGCAGCACGAGCAGTGGCAATCCGGCTAGGGCGACGCAGAGACCGCCCGCCACCGCCGCTCGGGTGCCGATCCGCTGGGCCAACGCGCCCGCCATCGGGGTTGTCACCATTGCGGGCAGAAAGACGAAATAGACGAGTCCGACCTCCATCATCCCCAGCGACAGCGGCGGACGGACGAGCACGAAATTGACGAAGGAGAACGTGCCGATAAACGCGAACAGGATGCAGAACCCGATCCCGAAACCCGCAAGTAGGCGGGGGTCATGGAACAGCGAACCAAAAGCCGAAGCTGGCCGCATCACCGACACACCCCCCGGCATCATCCGCTTGGCGGTGTGGACGGTGAACGTAACGAGCGCCGCACCGGCCACGTTGAGCGCCGCGAAAACCAGGAAGTTGGCCGTCAGCCCAAAATGATCGGCCACACCCGCCGAGATCAGCCTCCCGATCAGATTGCTGGCCACGTTGCCGGTGATATAGGCAGCAAACGCCATCGCCGGGTCGCCCTCGCCCATGCGGGCTCCGAGATAGGACAGCGTCAGCGCGAAGGCCGCCGACATGCACAGACCCTGCGCCACCCGCAAAACTGCGAAGATCGGCAGGCTCGGCAGGGTCGCCAGCAGCAGGGTCGGAATGGCGAGTACCAGCAGGCTCGCCAGAATGCCGACGCGTTGGTTCACCCTGGCACCGAACACCGCAATCGCCAGCCCACCGGCTGCCATGCCGAGCGTGCTCGCATTCACTGCAAGGCTCATCGTGGCCGGGCTCACGCCATAGGCGCGGGTCAATGTGGGCAGGATCGCCTGGGCGGCGAACAGATCGACCAGGGTAAGGAACGCCGTCATCGCCACGATCAGGAAGCGCAGCACGGCGTGGAGGCCCGAATGGGCGGTGGTGGTTTGCATCGCGAATTCAGCCCTGAGTGTGGCGCGGTTTTGGCCGCTCAGTGACTAGGTCTCGCGATGGCTTCCAACGTTACAGGCGGAACGTCCTTATTCGGGCCGCTCGGCGCTTTCGTGCCAGGGGTTGAGAATGGCGCGGCTGATCAGCGAGATCACCGCGTAGATCGCAACGCCACTCGTCGACAGCAAGGCGAGTGCGGCATACATCCGTGGCACGTCGAGCCGGTAGGAACTCTCCAATATCCGAAACGCCAGCCCGCTGCCGCCGGTGCTGGTGGTGCCCGCGGTGAACTCGGCGACCACTGCCCCGATCAGCGACAACCCGCCCGCCACTTTCAGCCCGGCGAGGAAATAGGGCAGGGCCTGTGGCAGGCGCAGATGGATCAGAATTTGCCAGCGCGTCGCCCCGCACAATTTCATCAGATCGCGCAGATTGGGGTCAGTCGCGTTCAGCCCCAGCGTGGTGTTGGACAGGATCGGGAAGAAGGCGACAATCCAGGCGCAGACCAGAAGTGCTGCCTCGGTGCTCTTCACATAGATCAAGATCAGTGGTGCGATGGCGATGATCGGGGTGACCTGCAGGATCACCGCATAGGGAAACAGGCTCGCCGCCAGCGTGCGCGACTGCGCGAACAGAATCGCCAGCAGCCCGCCACCCAGCACGGCGGCCAGCAGCGCCAGCAGGGCGATGTTGAGTGTGACCAGCAGGCTCGCCCAGAGAACGGCCCAATCCTCCACCAGGCGCTGCGCGATGCGCGACGGCGCGGGCAGCAGATAGGGCGGCAGGTCGGCAATGCGGACCAAAGCCTCCCATCCGGCGATGATAAGAATACCGGTCAGCACCGGCAGCAGAATTCGGCTGGTCTTCATGCCGCCTCTCCCATCGCCACTCGCAGCGCCTGTGACGCTCGTTGGCAGATCGCGAGGAATTCGACGCTTTCTCGCCATGCGGTGTTGCGCTGTGCCGGGGCCTCGACGCGGATCTCCGACATCACGCGACCAGGACGCGGCGAGAAGATCAGGATACGGTCGGCAAGGAAGACGCTCTCGGCGACGGAATGGGTGACGAAGACCGTCGCCAGCCGGTCCATCTCATGCAGCGCCCGTAGGTCGGCATTCAGGGCCAGCCGCCCGATTTCGTCCAGCGCCGCGAACGGCTCGTCCATCAGCAGCAGGCGTGGATTTGTGACCAGCGCGCGGGCGATTGAGACCCGCATCCGCATGCCGCCGGACAGTTCGCGCGGAAACGCCCGCTCGAACCCGGAAAGGCCGACGCGCGCCAGGGCTGCCTTCGCCCGCGACGCGGCGTCGGACGACGACACGCCCGCGACCTGCAACGGCAAGGCGACATTGCGCGCCGCCCGTCGCCACGGCATCAGCGTCGGGTCCTGAAAGACGAAGCCCATCGGCGTCGCCTCCGGCGCACGCTCCACATGTCCCGCGCTGGGATCGGACAATCCGGCGATCAGCCGCAACGCCGTCGATTTGCCGCAGCCGGATGGGCCGAGCAGGGCGAGGAACTCGCCATCATGTAGCGTCAGATCGAGGCCTGACAGCGCCTGCAATCCGTTGTCGAAACGCATCCCAACGCTGGAGAGCGTAACC
>CAITEF010000222.1 GCA_903891315.1 uncultured Rhodospirillales bacterium
CCATTCTCGCCATGACGATGGTGCAATTCCTGCGAAATTGGCAGCCTACGCACGAGGGATCGTACGGGGATGAACAACGACACCGCCAAGATCACGCTCTACCAGTTCGGCAACTCGGTCTGCTGCCAAAAGGTCCGCATCACGATGGACCATAAGGGGCTCGGCTGGGACACGGTTGAGATCAATCTGTTCCGCAATGAGCAATACGCGCCCGAGTATCTCAAGCTCAACCCCAAGGGTGTGGTGCCGACGATCGTCCACAGCGGGCAGGTGGTCTGCGAATCCACGCTGATCTGCGAGTATCTCGACGACACATTCCCCACGCCCTCGCTGATCCCAGCCGACCCGTTGGCGCGCACGCATATGCGGTTCTGGAGCAAGCTGGTCGATGAGGGGCTGCATGAGGGGGTGACCGAGATCAGCTTCTCGGCGATGTTCCGCGCCCGCATGCAGGCCTCCACGCCAGAGCAGCGTGAAGTGCGCTTCCGCAATATCGGCGATCCGCGCAGGCGAGACCGGTTCATGTCCTCGTTCGAGCATGGCGTGCGCTCGCCGTTCGTGCGCCACGCGATTGCCGCCTATGAGCGCGCGTTGGGGCATATGGAGCACACGCTGGCGGAGGGCGGGCCGTGGTTGCTGGGTGATGCGCCGAGCTTGGCCGACGTGAACATGATGCCCTACGTGGCCCGGCTGGCCTATCTCGGGCTGCTCGACATTTGGACCGCCGAGCGGCCGCATGTGCGGGCGTGGTGGGCGATGGTGCAGACTTGGCCGAGCTTCCTCGCCGGGATCGTGCAGCCGATGAGCGAGCATGAATTTGAGGAGATGCGGGCGGGCGGCGCGCGCATCCGCTCCGAACTGGCCGAGGTGCATGCGGAGGTGCGTGCGGTGATCCGGGAGGCGGAGTTGGCGCGGGGGTGAGTGGAAGTTCGCTTGACTCCCCCGCCCCCACGCCGCACTCACCACCACATGGCCGCCCCTCCCCTTCTGTCTCTGCAAGATATCCATGTCGCCCTCGGCAGCGCCCCGCTGCTGACCGGCGCCGAAATTTCCGTCAGCCCCGGCGAGCGGCTCTGCCTCGTTGGCCGCAACGGCTCGGGCAAATCGACCCTGCTCAAAATTGCGGCGGGGTTGATCCCCGCCGACAAGGGCACGGTGTTTGTGCAGCCCGGGGCGACGATCCGCTATCTGCCGCAGGAGCCGGATCTGACCGGCTATGCCAACACGCTGGCCTATGTCGAATCCGGGCTTGGACCGGGCGATGACGAATACCGGGCGCGCTATCTGCTCGAACAGCTCGGCCTGACCGGTCAGGAGAAGCCTGACAATCTTTCGGGTGGTGAGGCCCGCCGTGCGGCGTTGGCCCGCGTGCTGGCACCGAACCCGGATATTCTGCTGCTCGACGAGCCGACCAACCATCTCGATCTGCCCGCCATCGCCTGGCTCGAAGCCGAACTCGCCTCGATGCGCTCGGCTCTTGTGCTGATCAGCCATGACCGTCGCCTGCTGGAGAGCCTGTCGCGCGCCATTGTCTGGCTGGATCGCGGCATCGCGCGGCGGATTGAGCGTGGGTTCGCGCATTTCGAATCCTGGCGCGACGAGGTGCTCGAACAGGAAGAACGCGACCGCCACAAGCTCGGCCGCAAGCTGGTGATGGAAGAGGATTGGCTGCGCTATGGCGTCACCGCTCGGCGCAAACGCAACGTCAAACGCCTCGCCGGGCTGCACGATCTGCGCGAGAAGACGCGGCAGCGCAACGGGCCGCTGGGCGGGGCGAGGATGGTCAGCCAGGAGGCGGATATCTCGGGCAAGCTGGTGGCGGTGGCTGAGAATGTCAGCCTCAGCTTCGGCGACCGCCAGATCATCAAGAACCTCACCACCCGCATTCTGCGCGGCGACCGGGTGGGGATTATCGGGCCGAATGGTGCGGGGAAATCGACGCTGCTCAAGCTGCTGATCGGCGAGTTGCAGCCGGATTCGGGCGAGATCCGGCTGGGTGCCTCCTTGCAGACGGTGATTCTCGACCAGAGCCGCTCCAGCCTCGACCCGGATGTGCCGCTCGCTGACACGCTGACAGGTGGGGTGGGCAGCCACGTGGAGGTCGGCACCGAGAAGCGCCACGTGATCGGCTACATGAAGGATTTCCTGTTCGCCCCGGAACAGGCGCGCACCCCGGTGGGCGTGCTGTCGGGCGGCGAGCGTGGGCGGGTGACGTTGGCGGTGGCATTGGCCAAGCCTTCGAATTTGCTGATCCTCGACGAGCCGACCAACGATCTTGATTTGGAGACGTTGGAGTTGCTGCAGGAATTGCTGTCGGACTACGCCGGCACGGTGATCCTGGTCAGCC
>CAITEF010000223.1 GCA_903891315.1 uncultured Rhodospirillales bacterium
CGGTCGTGCTCTAGAAACATATGATTCTAGAGCAACTTAGCCTCGATCACATTGAACCTCTTCGGTTCAATGTGATCGGGCGTTGCTCTAGTGCTTGACCGCAACGACACAATGGTGCGGGCAGGTGACGAACAACGTCCCTTCAGCCGCGCTCGCCGTCACCGCCGCGCGCCACACCGCCAGTTCATCGGCGTCCAGCCGTGCCTCCGCCCGCCCCGCCATATAGTCCCAGAACGGGGTTGCGGGGCCGATAAAGCTTGGCGTTGAGGGGAAGCAGTGCAGCAGATCAAACCCGGCCTCAAGAACGCGTCGGTAAAGGCTCCGATCAGCGATGCCGTGCGGGGCGACAAGCTGCGGCGCGGGGTCGACCTTCTGGCGTAGTGACGCAGGTAGATCGACATGCCAGTAGAACGGCAGATCAATGGCCCGCACGATCACGCCCAGTCTTCCGCCTGACTTGATGACACGCGCGAACTCGCGAAGAGCCAGATCGGCGTGGCATTCTTCCAACACGGTGACGCTGAAGGCGTGATCGAAGCTGCCATCCGCGAAGGGCAATTGCTCAGCATTCGCCTCCCGGAATTCCATCCGCTCGGCCAGCCCGGCTTGCCCGGCCAATGCGGCCGCTTCACGCAGCAGGAACGGATTGATGTCAGAGGCCGTCACCGTCCCGATGCCGTCACGGGCTGCGGCGAGGCGGGAGAGGGCGCCGGAGCCGCAGCCGATCTCCAACATCGTCTCGCCCGGAGCTGGGTTGATGATGTCGTGAAGCGTTCGCACCATCCCGGCATAGCTCGGGCTGCGTGCGCGATCCTCCAGCAGCGCCATCCCGCCCAAATAGGCACCGCCAAGTCGGATGACGGTGAAACGCTGGGTGAGGGTGGGGATCGCAGCATCCCATTGGGTGGGAGCGAGGAAGAGTGGGAAGAGCACCAGCGCAGGCCCGCTGCCCTGGATGTCATAGGATATGCCCGCAATCAGCCCTTGTCCCGCCGTCAAATTCGTATCTGCGGCGTTGCCCGGCAGACTGGCCAAGACCTCAACGACGGTCTCGGTGTGATCCCGCACATGGTCGGCCCAAACCGGCTGCGCGTAATTGGAGAGGATCACCCGGCGGCTTTGCGGCAGAAATGCATGGGCGCTGGCGGCCACTTGCGCCGAGATGCCGCCATCTCCGGACAGGATCACGACACGTTCGGCCACGCCCTGGAATGCAGCCGGATCGAAGCCGATGGGCTCGTTGAACAACAAGCCCGCGACGCGGTCGGGACTGGCCTGGATGAGCCCGGCAACGCTGCCCGGTATCTGTGTGGCGATATGCGCCTTTGTGAGGCCTAGGTGATTCCAGAGTGCCAGCAGGCGCTCGGTCAGTGTGAGATCCCCGGACATGTCAACTACTCCCCGTCTCCCGCACCGAGAGTAGGAGACTGCCGCAGCGGTGGCGACAGGAATTGCCGCCACCGCGCCGTCTCATGCGCCCAAGCTACGCGATCGTCAGCTTATCCTGCGTCTTGGTGTCGAAATCGCTCGCGTCATGCCGCTCGTGCAACTGCGACGAAAGATCACCCTGCACGCGATTGACCATCCGGCCACGCTTGGCGGCTGGCCGGGCACCGATGGCGTCGGCCCAGCGGCGAATGTTCTTATAGGATTCAACGTCGAGGAACTCAGCCGCCCCATACAGCCAGCCATTCACCAGCCCGCCATACCAAGGCCAGACGGCGATGTCGGCGATGGTGTAGTCGGCCCCACCGAGATATTCGCTCTCGGCCAAACGGCGATCCAGCACATCGAGCTGACGCTTCACTTCCATGGTGAAGCGGTTGATCGGGTATTCCATCTTGCTTGGCGCATAGGCGTAGAAATGCCCAAAGCCACCGCCGAGATAGGGTGCGCTGCCCATCTGCCAGAACAGCCAGTTCAGCGTCTCGGTGCGACCGGCGACGTCCTTGGGCAGGAAGGCGCCGAATTTCTCGGCGAGATAGAGCAGGATCGAGCCGGATTCGAACACGCGGATCGGCTTCGGGCCGCTGCGATCGAGCAAAGCCGGAATCTTGGAGTTCGGGTTCACGTCCACAAACCCGCTGCCGAACTGATTGCCTTCGCCGATGCGGATCAGCCACGCGTCGTATTCCGCACCGGTGTGACCGGCGGCGAGCAACTCTTCGAGCATCACCGTCACTTTCACACCATTGGGCGTGCCGAGCGAATAGAGCTGCAGCGGATGCTTGCCGACCGGCAATTCCTTCTCATGCGTCGCTCCGGCGATCGGGCGGTTGATATTGGCAAAACGCCCGCCGCTCTCTTTGTCCCAGGTCCAGACCTTGGGCGGCGTGTAGTCTTCGGTGGTGCTCATAGGTGTTACTCCGCAAGTGATGCGTCAGACCGCTGCGTGCATATAGGGATCACCAGCCGATCATATCAGAGCGGGTGAGTGTGACATGTGTGGAGACGCTGGCAGGCGCGTTGACCAGCAGCCAGGCCGCCGTCACCTCCGCAAACAATTCCTCCGCCGCCATGCCATCGACCGGCACGACGACGGCAAAACCGCGCTGGGCGGCAGAGCTTGCGGTGTAGAGAGCCGCCCCGTGCGCTGA
>CAITEF010000224.1 GCA_903891315.1 uncultured Rhodospirillales bacterium
ACGGTGTCGGGGATGTTGATCGTCGTCGCGCCGGCCTTGATCGCGGCCTCCACACAGCGGCAGAGGAAATCCGGATCGGTGCGGCTGCCGTCTTCGGCGGACCATTCGACGTCATCGGCGTGCTGGCGAGCCAGCGTGACGGAATCGACGGCGAGCTGCAGCACGGCGTCCGGCTCCATGCGCAGCTTGTATTTCATGTGCAGCGGCGAGGTGGAGAGGAAGATATGAATGCGCTTGCGCTCGGCGGGGCGGATGGCCTCGGCGGCGCGCAGGATGTCGGCCTGGCTGGTGCGGGCGAGGCCTGCGATCACCGGGCCTTTGATGGTGCGGGCGATTTCGGTGACGCTCTCGAAATCGCCGGGCGAGGCGATGGGAAAGCCGGCCTCAATCACGTCCACGCCCAGATCGGTGAGCGCCTGGGCCATGCGCAGCTTCTCGTGCAGGTTCATCGAGAAGCCCGGCGATTGCTCGCCGTCGCGCAAGGTGGTGTCGAAGATGATGACGCGGTCTTCGGCCAGCTTGCCGAAATTCGGATGGTCAATGCTCATGGCAACCTCGGATTTGGTGCGCCCTTGAAGGGCTGCGTGTTCTGTTACGACCGTGTGCAACCCCGGTGGGGGTCTCCCCTGTGCATGGCCATCGCTGTCCGCGCGGCGCTATGCCCAGGGGCGGATAAGTCGAAGCAGAAGGCCGAGGGCTGCGAGTTGGGTTCCGCCGCGGGCAGCCCGGCACGCGAATTTCACAGCTCTACCCGCCACAGCCACCTTGGCACCCGTACGCACGGCACGCACCGCAGCTTTGCGGGCGACACAGCATGCAAGGATGACGGGCGCTGACATGGCCGGGACGCTAGCGGCGCGTTCGGATCGATGCAAGCATAGAGGCCTGATGGAATGGGAAAACTCCATGCACAAGCTGGTTTTCTGCCGTGCGCTGCACGCGGATGCGATGAAATTGCTCGAAGCGCGCAGCGACCTCGATGTGAAAATCCTCACCACCGCCTTTCGCGGCCCGCCAATGCAAAAGGAGTTGGAGGCGGAGATCAAGACCGCCGATGGCGTGATGATAGGCTTGGAGAAGATCCGCGCCGACATGCTCGAATCCGCCCCCCAACTGCGCACGATCAGCCGCTTCGGCGTGGGCTTCGACAATATCGACATCCCGGCGGCAACCCGCCAGCGGGTGGTTGTGGGCGTGGTGAACGGTGCGAATGATCTGTCGGTGGCCGAACACACCATGATGCTGATGCTCGCCGTCGCGCGCCGCACGCTGGAGATGGATGCCTCGGTGCGAAACGGCACCTGGATGCTGCTCGAAGGGCGGCGCATGCGCGAGTTGGCTGGCCGCCGCATCCTGATCTTCGGCTATGGCCGCATCGGCACCCGCGTGGCACGGCTGTGTCAGGCGTTCGGGATGCACACCATCGTGCACGACCCCGCCTTCCCCACCCCGCGACTCGCCGCCGACGGCCACGAGCCCGCCCCCGATCCGATGGAATTCCTGCCGACGGCCGATGTGGTCTCGCTGCATTGCCCGCTCGACGATAAAACGCGCGGCATGGTGAATGCGGATTTTCTGGGGCGGATGAAGCCAGAATCCTGGCTGATCAACACCGCGCGCGGCGGGCTGGTCGATGAAGCGGCGTTGGTCGAAGCGCTGCGCAACCGGCGGATCGAGGCGGCGGGGATTGATGTGTTGGTGCAGGAGCCGCCGAACCCAGAGCATCCGTTGTTCAAGCTCGACAATGTCGTGCTCGCCCCGCATAACGCGGCGGCCCCCTGGGAGTGCTATCGCAAGATGTCGCTGCGCGCGGTGCACAATGTTCTCGACGCCATCGATGGACGGATTGATCCGGGATATGTCGTCAACCCGGAGGTCCTGGGGCGCAACGTATGAGATCGCTCACTGCCCTGGCCTTGCTGATCGCAGCCCCTGCCCTCGCCCGTGATCTCTCCCCGGTGCAGACGCATTATGCCGTGATCCCGGAGGCGGGTGGGGCGGAGGTGCAGAGCGACTGGACCGAGCCGAACGGCATTGTGCGGCATCTGGATTTCCACCTCCCCGCCGCCGCTTTGCCGCAGAGCACGCGCCGCATAACGCCCCCTCCCGAGGCGGAGGTGCAGCGTGCGGGCATGGCGGCCGCTCAGGCGGCGTCGCGGGAGGCACCGCCGCAAGTGAAACTCACACTCATCCCATTGCCGGACGGGATTGACGTGCATGCCAGCGGTCCGGCGGGGATCGATCTGTCACCGCCGATTCAGCGTGTGATGGCGGCGTATCGGGCGGCGGCGGATCAGGCGGTGCTGGCGGCAGGCTTCCGCTTTCGCCAGCCCGGACTTGCCGAGCCGGATTTCCCGCGCATCGTGGCCGACTATGGCCGTGTGCTGCATCAGAGTGCGGCAGAGATTGGCGGGCAGATGGCACGGATGCCGATGCGGGAACGGGTGCAGTTGCTCAATGGCTTCCTGCAATCGATCCCCTATGAGACACTGACCAATCGCGGCAGGTCGCAGATGCGGACACCGGCCGGAGTGCTTGCCGATGACCGGGGTGATTGCGACGCGAAAAGCCTGACCTTTGCCGCCTTGCTCGCCACCATCGCCCCCGATCTCAGCACTGCGCTGATTTATGACGAGGAACACGCTTTCCTGGGCGTGACGCTGCCGCAGCAGCCGGGTGATGCCGGTTTCAGTGTCGGCGGCAAGACCTATGTGGCAGTCGAGCCGGTGGGGCCGGGTTGGTATCCGTTGGGTCAGCTATCGCCAAAATCACAATCGATCCTGGCCAGCGGCAAGGCGCATGTGGCGGTGTTGCACTGAACCTCACTTGCGCCCGTAATAAGCCTGCGTCACCTCCCAAGCCGTCTTGCGCAGATATTTTGCAACCTCTGGCTCCAGCCCGGCCGTGTAGGAATTGACCTCTGGCGAGTGCTGATAAAGCGCCGAATAGATCACAGCGGCGGCCAGATAGGTGCCGATCAGTGTGGGGTGGCGACGGTCGGGCTGGTAGAGGTTCAGATCTTTCCGCTCGTTGAACACGCGGGCAAAGGCGAGCCCGGCCGGGATGACGAGTTCGTGGTTGTCATTGCCCGCTTTCGTGTAGGCCTGGTCTAACTGTGCGGTCATTTCCGGATGATCTTGATAGGCCCAGGACATGAACAACATCGGCTCGACATCATGCTTGCGCGCGATCTCGGCGTTCTTCTTCGCGTATTCGACGAAGATCGATGCAAGTTGCGGATGGATTGGGCATTGGCTGCAATCCATCATCACGACAGCGTCGTAATATTTGTTGCGCTTGTTGAATATGATGTTGTTGTGCTCGTCGAAATTATAGTAGCCGACAGCGTGCAGACGGAAATAGCTCTCCATGTCGTGCCAGTCGAAGCCCGAGCCGCCGATCGTGACCATCGTGCCGAGATTGGGGTGCCGATCCGCTTCAGGTACGCCGTTCATCAGGCGCGTCACATAACCCGGCATACCGTTGTTATAATAGAAGAAGCTGTTGCCGACATACATGAAGGTCTCAAGCCCGGGCGTCTTCGGGGCGGTGATCTCGGGCTTGGTCTGCGCTTGGGCGTTCGCGGACCAGAATGCGGCCAGCAGAACGAAAGCGCGCGTGATGCGGCGCAGGGTCATGGTTGTTGCCTCCGGTTTGTTGTTGGGTTGAGCGTGAACCAACCGCTTGAGGTCGGCAAGCATACCCTGGCGCAGGCGCGGCATGAAGATGTATCACCCGATCATGCGGTTCAACACGGACGAACGTGGCGCTCGGCGCGAGAGCTACCATCACGGCAATCTGCGCGAGGCGCTGATCGAGAGCGCGTTGCGGCTGATCGCCGAGAACGGCCCGGCGGGGTTCAGCTTCGCCGAGGTCGCGCGCGCCGCTGGTGTCTCTCCCGCCGCCCCCTATCGGCATTTCCGCGACCGCAACGCGCTGGTGGCAGAGATCGCCCGCCGCGGATTTGAGCGATTTGCCGATGAATTGGACCGTGCCTGGGCGGGCGGGCGACCCGATCCGATGACGGCGATTGAGAATTGCGGCAAGGCCTATCTCGCCTTCGCCCGCCGTGAACCCGCCGCCTATTCGGCAATGTTCGACACTGGCTTCCCGTTTGAGCAGGAACCGGCCTTGCTGCTCGCTTCCGAGCGCGCCTTCGGGGTGTTGCGCCACGCCGCCGAAATCCTCTGCGCGACGCCACGCATGAAGCCCGGCTTTGTCCGCCCACCGGCGACGATGGTGGCGTTGCATATTTGGGCGATGTCGCACGGCATCGCCGCCTTGTTCATCGGACGAACGCTGGCCATGAGACGCAAACTGCCGATGACACCTGAGGAACTGCTGGAATCCGGCCTGCTGGTCTATCTGCAGTCACTGGGACTCACGAATCCCTGATCCGGATTCCATTGACATCCGCACCTTGGATCCCCACTAATGTAAATGTGATAAACATTCACATCACACCAACATCGTCGGAGGCCCACCGTGCCGTTCGCCGCTTTCCTTGATGAAATCCCGCGCCCGCTCTGGATTGCCGGAATGGTGCTCGCGTTTGTGCTGCGCTGGCCGATAGGGCTGGCGATCCTGCTGTTCATGCTCGCCACCGGCCGGTTTGGTCGAGGTGGGCCGGGCCGTTGGTATAGCTATGCCAATGCGACGCCGGGTGGCAGCAACACCGGCAATGGTTGCTGGGGTGGGGCTGCCAGCGAGTTCGGTCGTTGGAACCGGGGCTGGA
>CAITEF010000225.1 GCA_903891315.1 uncultured Rhodospirillales bacterium
GGTTGCTTCCAATCGACCGGACTGTGCCTTGGCCGATCCGCGCAGCGGTCACGCCTCCGGCTTCGGTTTTGGTGCGGGTTTCTCTTTCTGGGGGCGCTTTGCGAGTTTCGGATATTTCTTGGCTTGCAGAATTTTCCGCATCACATCGTCGAACGGCACCGCCACTTCTTCATAGTCCGAGAGAACCGGGATCGTGGGTGGTCTGTTGATCTTCCGATACATCTTGCTCACTCCTTGGACGGCGCAGCCAAGGCCTTTTTCGGTGCCCTTGTTTTGGCTGATTTTGGTTTCGCCGCTTTCGTTGGCCGGTCCAACGCGACCCATTCGGTTGGCACGAAAAAGCCAGTCTCCATGGCGTCACGCAAGCGACGCACTGTATGCCTGCAGGTCACGTAGTGCACACCCAAGAGGTGCATCAATTGATTGGCGTTTGAGCCCCGCTTTGACGAAAATAGAAAATAAATCATGAACAAACTTTTGTGCAGCGGGATACGAGTGTTGCCCAACACAGTGCCGATCGTCACGGTGAAGTCGCCGCGACAGCCAGGTGTCGCGCAACGATACTTTCCCTTGCCCTTGATGACATATGCGTTGTTGACCGTCGAGCAATGCGGGCACACCGGGCCGTCCGGCCAACGCATGGCTTCAAGATAGGCGCGGGCTGCGTTTTCGTCGTGAAAATACGGGGCGGAGAGCATTGACATGGCCAAGAACCTTCGTTGGTCAGGCCATACTACACGTTGAGGCTTGTGGCTTCGATTATGGAATGTACGGAGTCAAACCCCCGCGAACTGGCTCGCCTTGTAGCCCTGCGCGAACAGCAACGCGCGCAAATTGCCATGCTCGACCCGCGCCTTGGCCTCGCGCGCCACAATCGGCTTGGCATGGAAGGCAACGCCGAGCCCGGCCTCACGGATCATGTCGAGATCATTCGCCCCGTCGCCCACCGCCAACGTGGCCGACATCTGCACGCCGCGCGCCTCGGCCAATTCCCGCAGAATTTCCAGCTTCGAATAGCGATCCAAAATCGGCTGCCCGGTCTGGCCGGTGAGGGCGGTCCCATCATCGATCAGCGTGTTGGCCCGATGCACATCAAATCCCACCAGGTCGGCCACGCGGCCGGTGAAGAAGGTAAAACCGCCCGAGACCAACGCCGTCGTCGCGTTATGCGCCTTCATCGTGCGGATCAGCTCAATGGCCCCCGGTGTGAGCTTCACGCCCTTCCAGGTCTCTTCCAATGCTGACAGGCCCAGACCCTTCAGCATTGCCACCCGCTCGCGCAGCGCCTGGGCGAAATCCAGCTCGCCATTCATCGAACGCTTGGTGATGGCGGCGATCTTGTCGCCAATGCCTGCAAACGCCGCCAATTCATCCAGCGTCTCGCCGGTGACAATGGTGCTGTCCATATCCGCCACCAGCACCGCCTTCCGCCGCCCGCGCGACTTGGTCACGATCGCGTCGATCTCCAGCCTTTCGATGGCCTGCTCCACCGCTGCCGGGTTCGGCTCGCTGTCGCAGGTGACGTCCGCCGCCTCGCCCTCCGAGAGGATCTCGACGCTGCGGCCTTGCACCGCATCGCGTATCCGTTGGATGACGGCGGGAGAGAGCGTGGTGGCGTCGCGATTGGCGACGAGAGTGAGAATGCTGGCCATGCCGCTCGTTTATGGGCGGGCCGGATCAGGGGCAAGAGAGCGTGGCGCAAACGAGACAAGCATTGATCGTGGCGGGGCCGACCTGCAGCGGCAAATCGGCCCTCGCCCTCGGTCTCGCGCAGAGCCTGGGCGGGACGGTGATCAACGCCGATTCCATGCAGGTCTATCAGGAACTGCGCATCGTCACCGCCCGGCCGTCCCCCGAGGAAGAAACACGCGTCCCGCACCGCCTCTACGGCGTCCGCCCCGCCGCCGCACCCGGCTCGATGGCATGGTGGCGCGCAGAGGCGCTGCGCGAAATGGCGGCAAGCCCCGGCATGCCCATCCTCTGCGGCGGCACCGGCCTGTATCTCGACGCGCTCGTTCGTGGCATCGCCGACATCCCCGAACCCGATCCTGCTTTGCGTGAGGAAGCCCGCGCGCTGCTGGCCGAGGAGGGGGCTCCCGCTCTGCACGCCCGTCTCGCCGAGGCCGACCCCGCCACTGCCGCCAATCTCCGCCCCAGTGACGGCCAACGCGTCGCCCGCGCCTGGGAAGTCTGGCGCAGCACCGGGCAGGGGCTGTCCGCCTGGCAGGCCACCGCCCACGCCCCCGCCGAGTGGCAGTTCCGCATGATCCGGCTCGACCCGCCGCGCGACGCATTGCGCGCCGCCATCGCCCAACGCTTTCAGGCGATGGTGGAGCAGGGGGCGCTGGTGGAGGTGGCTTCCCTGCTCAAACAGGGTCTCGATCCGTCACTGCCAGCCATGCGCGCGCTCGGTGTCCCGGAACTCGCCGCCCACCTGCGCGGCGAGATGGGTCTGGACGATGCCATCTCTCAAGCCGTGCTGTTCACCGGGCAATACACCAAGCGTCAGGCCACCTGGTTCCGCAACCGCCCACCGGTCGATCAAACGCACCTGCATACGATCTATGCGCGAACGGCTGGTCTAGAGCAATTTTCGGAAAGTTCCCGGGCGGAAATTTTCACATTTATTCGCGAATGCGGTTGACGCAGGTGCAGCATCGGAGCTACTTGCCCGCACCATGAGCACGATCACACAATCCGCCCCCGCCCCGAACGCCGCCTCCACCGAGATGGAAGCTGGCGCCGAAGTCCTTCTGCGCGCCCTCAAAGAGCAGGGTGTCGAGGTCATTTTCGGCTATCCCGGCGGTGCGGTATTGCCGATCTACGACGCGATCTTCCAGCAGAACTCGATCCGCCACATCCTGGTGCGCCATGAGCAAGCCGCCGTGCACGCCGCCGAAGGTTACGCCCGTTCCACCGGCAAAGTCGGCTGCGTGCTCGTCACCTCCGGCCCCGGTGCGACCAACGCGGTCACCGGCCTGCTCGACGCGCTGATGGACAGCATCCCGCTGGTGTGCCTCACCGGTCAGGTTCCCACCCATCTGATCGGCAACGA
>CAITEF010000226.1 GCA_903891315.1 uncultured Rhodospirillales bacterium
CCGCCCTTGGAGGTGATCAGCAATATGCCGAGCAAGCCAAGCTGGCTCAGGATCGGCAACTCAATTCCCACCGCTTGCGCAAGGAAGATCGAGGCAGCGGCGAAATACAGGCAGGAGCCGTCATGGTTGAAGGCATAACCGGTCGGCAGCACGATGCCGACAATACCCTCATCGCAGCCCAGCGCACTCAATTTGCCAACCAATTGCGGCAGCACCGATTCCGATGAGCTGGTGCCGACCACCAACAGCAACTCGGTGCGGATATAGCGCGCCAGTTTCCACAGATTGATCCGGTTCCACCGGGCAATCGGCCACAGCACGCCTGCGACGAAGATCAGGCAGGTGAGGTAGAACCCACCCACCATCGCTCCCAGCGAGATCAGCGAGGCGAGGCCGAACTTCGCCACCGTGAAGCCGATTGCCCCCATCGCGCCAATCGGCGCCAGCCACATCACGATGTTGATGATCCGGAACACGACGCCCTTGGTGAGATTGATCATCTCCAACAACGGGTCCGCCTTCGTCCCCATCGCCAGCAATCCGAAGGCAAACAGCACGGCGATGAACACCACCTGCAGCACGTTGCCGTCGGTGAACGCCGAGATCGCGGTGTGCGGCACCAGATTGAGCAGGAAGCCGCTCGCACTGATCTGTCCCGCCGTCTTGAGGTACGGGTCCAGCCCCGCCCCGGTCAGCGTCTTCACATCGACATGCATGCCCCGCCCAGGGCCGAGCAAATTGATCATCACCAGCCCGATCACCAGCGCGAAGCTGGTGACGACCTCAAAATACACCAGCGCCTTGATCGCCACCCGCCCAACCCGGCGTGCGTCGCGAACGGCAGCGATGCCGTGGACGATGGAGCAGAAGATGATCAGCCCGACAAACACCGCAATCAGGCGCACGAACAGGTCGCCCAAAGTGCGCATCCACTCCGCCGATGACGGCCACGCCCAACCAATGAGCGCCCCCAGCGCCATCCCGGCAAAGACCTGGACTGAGCGGTCCTGATAAAAACGCCGACGACGTGGTGCTGTGGCGAGTGTCACAGAATCTCATCTCCCAGCAGCTTCCGCGCCGGGGCGTACAGTTCGTCGATTTTAACCGACTGCGGCAACAGCGCCTGCTGGGCGCAATACTCCAGCAGCATCTCAATCGGCGGCCTGTTCTGCGCAATCCCGATAGAGGCGAAATCAACTTCGCCGGATTGTGCAGGTTTCGCCCGCAACAGACAGCGCCACAACGCACGAAGCGCATCAGGATTGGCCTCCGCCACATCCTGGCGCACCACCAGCACGTGATTTGTCGGCACCACGCGATGGACTGCAAACCATGCCTTCGCTGTAGCCGCCGCATCAGCGATCACCGGCACCAGATCGGGATCATCCGGCAGATCATTGCCGAGGATCGCCGCATCGATATCGCCATCGTGCAGCATCTGCGGCAGCGAGCGCGGGTCATCCTGCTCGCTCACCCAAGCCGGATTGGCATATTCCGCCACATGTGCGCCTTCCTGCGTCACCCAGGTGATCGCCGAGGCAGGCACGCCGTAATCATTCTCCAGAATGCCACGAACCCACACGCCGGTTGTCTGCGTGTAGGCGCGCACACCGATGCGCCGTCCGGCGAGATCGGCGGGCTTGAGCGGCGTGGCGGATTTGCGGGTGATCAGGCACTGATGCTGAAAACGCGAGGCAATCGTCACCGGAAGCACCAGCAACTTCTTGCCATAGGCCTGCGCCTGCAACGCGGTGACAATCGCCATCTCGCTGACATCAAAGCGCAATTCGCGCGCCATCGGCCCAAAGGCGCGGTGAATTGGGTTGACCTCGATAAAATCGAGATCAAAAGCACTCTCCTGCACCTGCTCCCGCGCAAGCCCCTCGCGCCAGCCCTTGAAGCCGATGGCGGCGGTGAGTTTGAGTTTCGATGCGCTGCTCATGCCAAGACTCCCTTCGCGTTGGCCAATGCCGGATACAGGCGCCGTGCGGTGCCCGCAAAAATCTCCGCCCGATCCGCCTCGCCAAGGCAAGACAGTCCCGATTTCGCCGCCTCCACCAATGCCGACATCGGCCCGTGATGCGCCGGGAAGTTCGAGCCCCAGGCAATCCGGCTGGCCCCGAAGGCGGCGACGACGCGCGGGAAAAAATCCTCCGGCCGTGAGCCATCCTCGGCCGATTGCTCAACCGTCCGGCTGGTCAGTTTCAGATAGAGGTTGGGCCGATCCGCCAAATCGAACAGCCAGCGCGCGGAGTCATACGGCGCGCCGCCCTTGAGTGAGACGCGCGCCAGATGGTCGAGCACGATCGGCACGCGGCGGAAGCGGTCAAGCAGGATGCGCAGGAATGGCTCGCCCTCGGGGCGCATCTGCAAACAGACCGGGATATTCTCCGCCTCCGCCATCTCCCAAATCGGGAAGGTTGCTGGGTCAGCGAGCCATCCTGCCTGCCCTGGGCTGGTGCTGCCGGTGGTGAACAGCCGCATGCCGGTCAGCCCAGCATCACGACATTTCCGAAAAGCCGGAGCGGCATCGGGCGCGAGCATGTCGATGGTGAACACACCGGTGAAGCGCTCGGGATATTTCGCCACCTCATGGGCGAGGAAAGAATTGTCGAAGCCATAGGCTGTCGAGGCCTGCACCACAGCGGATTGCGACACGCCAGCTGCGTCCATCTCGGCGAGCAATGCCGCGCCATCGGTCGGTCTGCTCTGCGACCAGTCCGATTGCTTGCCACCCATCGGATTGAGCGGATAACGCTTTGTGTCGGTGGAAATGACGTGTGTGTGGATATCGACAATATCGAGCATGAATCCCCCGGTGTTGATCGTATGATAGCAGCTTTGGAGGTTTATTCAGCCACTACTGGATTTTGCAGAGAGCCTACCCCGCCGACATCAATGCGCAGCCGATCCCCAGATTTGAGGAAACGCGGCGGCGTAAACCGCACCCCTGCCCCTGTCGGCGTCCCGGTCAGGATCATGTCGCCCGGCAGCAGTGTGGTGAATTGCGAGACGTAATGCAGGATGAGGTCGAACGGGTAGATGATGCTCTTGGTGGTGTCGTTCTGCCGCAACTCGTCATTCACCCAGGTTTGGACCGAGAGTTCAGCGCCACCAAGTTCGGCGGCATCTTCGATCCATGGGCCGATACTGCCAGACGCATCAAAATTCTTGCCGCCCGCTGAGTTGCGCGCCCCATGCCGCGTCCAATCGCGCACGGTGCCCTCATTGCCAATGGTCATCCCCGCCACATGGCTCATCGTCGTCTCGCGCGGGATGTAGCGGCCTTGTTTGCCGATCACCAAGACGATCTCGCCCTCGTAATCGAGCTGCTCTGAAATCTTCGGCACCACCAACGGCACGTTGTGGCCAACGAAAGACTGCGTGGCCCGCAGGAAGAGGTTGGGATAGGCCGATTCCTTGATCTTCTCGGCGTATTCTTCCGACCGATTGGCGTAGTTCACGCCGACACAGACGATCTTCGACGGCTCGGGGATCGGCAGCAGGAACGTCACGTCGTCAAAGCCGTAATCCGTGGCAGCGCCAGACGCCGCCTTGGCCAACACTGGCAGCGCGTCAGCGGCAAGCGCCTGCCGCAGGTTTGTGAACCCGGTGTTGCGCAGGCTCAGATCGACAATGCCGCTCTCGGTGGCCACACCGAAACGGTCGCTGCCGCCAGCCCGAAAAGAGACATAACGCATGGTGGTCCTCGCTAGGCTGTGGGATCGAATTGGGTGGTGATGGCTGGATCGATCACACGCGTCGGCCAGCCCGGCAACGCACGGCATCGGTGGAGCCAGGCGGTGATGCCGGGATAAGGGGCGAGATCAATCAACGCTTCCGGCGCGCTCTCGACATAGGGAAAACACGCAATGTCGGCGATGGTCGGGCGGTCGCCGCAAAGCCAATCATGGCCGGCAAGTCGTGTCTCCAGCGGGGCCAGACCGAGCACGCCGATCGCCTGCAACTGCTCCAGATCGCCCGCGATCCATCGTCCCCGCACAACGCCACGCCGCGCATATTGCAGGCCGAATTGAAGCTCGGCGGCGGCGAGCGCCATCCATTGCACGATCTCCGCCCGCGCCAGCGCGCCCTGCGGCAGCCAATCCGATCCGCCATATTTCTCGGCCAGATAGTAAAGACAGGCCCCCGAATCCCAGAAGATATGCCCCTCGTCCTCCAGCACCGGCACCTGTCCGCGCGGGTTCAGCTTCTTAAACGCTTCGCTCTTGTGATGCTTCTGGGCGAGGCTGACGATCACCAGTGCATGCTCGATACCCAGCAACGCAAGCAGGATACGCACCTTGTAGGAATTGCCGGAATGCGGCCCCGCATAGAGCTTCATGCCCGCGGCTCACGGTTGACCAGCAATGCCTCGGGATATTCCACATCAACAGGGTTCCCGGTGGCAAAGGCCAGCACGCGGTCGAATTGGTCTGAGAAATAAGCCTCCATCTGATCCCGCTCGACATAGCCCAGATGCGGCGTGCAGATCGCCTGCTGCATCGAGAGCAGCGGATGCCCACTCGGCGGAACCGGCTCCTGCTCGTAGACATCGACGGCAGCAAAGCCTGGACGCCCAGCCCGCAACGCCGCCTCCAACGCACCCGGCGCGATCAAACCGGCCCGACTGGTGTTCACGATCAACGAGTCAGGGCGCATCAGGGAGAGATCATCCGCCGTCACGATGCTGTCGGTCTGCTTGTTGTAGCGAACATGCAGGCTGACCACGTCCGATCGGCGAAAGATCTCACTGCGGTTTGTGGTCGTCTCATATCCCGCCTGCGTCGCTGCTTCGATCCCTTTGCTGCGCGACCAGACCAGCACATTCATCCCAAACGCACGCCCATAGGACGCCACCACCGAGCCAATCTTGCCGAAGCCAATGATCCCGAGGGTCCTGCCGCGCAACGTCGTGCCCACGGCACTTTGCCAGCCACCATTGCGCAGCCGCTCGACCTGCTGCGGGATCTGACGGATCGAGGACAAGATCAAGCCCCAGGTCAGTTCCGCCGTGGCGTAGGAGATCCGGCCATGGCCGACGCAGATCACCACGCCCTGGGCGGTGCAGGTCTCCACGTCGATATTCGGATGTGGCCCGTTGATGGTGATCAGCTTCAGCCTCGGGAGACGCTGGATCAGCGCGCCGGGCAGCCGTGTGCGCTCACGCAAAAGCACCAGCGCGTCGAGATCAGCGAAGCGCGCAGCCAGCGTGTCGACATCGCGCTCGGCGTCGTTCCACACCACCACCTCATGCCCCGCCAGCTTGCCGAAGCACGGCAGCGCGCGGACCATGTCCGCATAATCATCCGGAATCCCGATCTTCACGTCAGAACCGCTTTCCACCGAGACTGGCCGGCAGCAGGATTTCGTCCAGCGCCGGGGCCTGTTTGGCGTCGAGTTCGTGGTGCTCGATCAGTGTCTGGATGGCATTCGTGATCGCCGATCTATCGACAGCACAATCGGGCGTGTAGAATTTTTCTTTGACGAAATAGAGCTGATAAACGTCCTCAATCGCGTCTTCCGACGTGGACGAATTCTTCTTCAGCATGGCGATGGCTTCCGCCTTGTTGGCGGGGTTGTAGAGCCAATCATGTGCCTTTTGCAGTGCACGGGCGAGCCGCACCCCGCGATCATTCTCCGCTGCCCAGCGACGGTTGACGATATACATGCCGGGGATGAACCCAGGATAACGGCCCAACGCGTCGATCCGATTATATCCGGAATGCACCGCCTGGCTGGCGGTAGGCTCGAACAGGATGGCGGCTGAGATCGAGCCTTTGCTCAGAGCAGCAAACTTGGCGGGCGAGGTGCCGATCTGGAGCGTGTCGTAGCTTCCCACCGGCATCCCAGCCTCGGCCATCGCGCGCTGTGTCAGCCAGAATTCGGTGACGCGCAGGCCACTGAAGCCGATGGATTTGCCCTTGAGATCGGCAGGCTTGGTGATGTCCTTCTGCGCCACCAGCATCCAATCCACCCGACGCATCGGCGCTGCGATCCCGCCGAGATCATGGGCACCGCGCACAATGGCGGTGATCAGCGATTCCGGCTGCACCACGGCCAATTGCACCGCCTGGGTCAGCAGCAATTGCGCCGATTGCGCCGACCCGGCGTTGGAGGCGTATTCGGGCGCGAAGCCTTCCTCGGCGAAGAACCCCTTCTCGATGGCAACGCCCAGGTCCCAGTAATCCGCATTGGCCTTGATGTAGGTCATCACCAACGGATCGGGCGTGGCCGACCGCGCCGAGAACGGCGCGATCAGCAGAGCCAGCAGCAACGGCAACAGGCGACGCATCGATCTATCCTCCAACGCGAGTTTCGGTTTCAGCTTGCGTGACCATCGTCCAGATCCCATCCACGTAAGCCTGGAATTCCGGTGTCCGCTTAAGGTCGAGCGTGCGCGGGCGCGGCAGATCAATCCGCACGATATCCAGAATATGGCTCGGCCTCGCCCCCAGCACCGCCACACGGTCAGCAAGAAGCACGGCCTCATCGATTTGGTGGGTGATCAGAATGACGGTCTTTCCCGCCGCCGCCGAGATGCGGATCAGCTCTTGCTGCATGTTCTCGCGCGTGAGCGCGTCGAGAGCGGCGAATGGCTCGTCCATCAGCAACATGTCGGGATCAATTGCCAGCGCCCGCGCCAGATTGACGCGCTGGCGCATGCCGCCGGAGAGTTCGTTCGGATAATGGCCCTCAAACCCGCGCAGCCCGACCAGATCGATCATCGCTTCCGCACGCGGCTTCGCCTCTGAGACAGGGACGTGGGCCAGTTCCAGCCCGAGCATGACGTTGCGCAACACCGAGCGCCACGGATACAGCCCGTCGCGCTGAAACACGAACCCCCGCGTCGTGGCCTCCCCGGCGCCGACGCGCACGCTGCCGGATGAGAGCGTCTCCAGCCCCTGGATCATCCGCAGCAACGTGCTCTTGCCGCAGCCACTCGGCCCGACAACAACAAGAAACTCGCCCGCCTGCACCGTCAGGCTGACATCGCGCATGATCTCCAACGACTGACCGCGTGAGGCGAAACTCTTGCTAACATGGCTCAGTTCGAGCGCAATCATTCCTGCACCGTGCCCTTCCAGCCCGAAATCCGGTCCTCAACGGCACGAATCCCCAGCGTCAACCCCATGCCGATGAACGCCAGCGTGATGACGCCCACAAAGAGCGACGGCGTGTCGAAGGTTTGGCCCGCGGTGAAGATCAGGAAGCCCAAACCGGCACGCGCACCGAACAACTCGCCCACCACCACACCCACAATCGCACGCCCCACCGCAAGCCGCAGTCCGGTCACCACAAAAGGAATGGCGGCGGGGATCATCACCTTCCACACCGCCTGCAACCGGCTCGCGCGGAAGGCATAGGCGACTTCGAGATATTCGCGGTCGGTGTTGCGGATGCCCGCAGAGGTGTTGATTGCAATCGGGAAGATCGCCATCAGAAACACCACAGCGATCTTTGAGGCGATGCCGATGCCGAACCACAGGATCAGGATCGGCGCCATCGCCACCAGCGGGGTGGCGTAAAACGCCGTCAACAACGGCTCGACATATTCGCGAAACGCCGTGCTCGCCCCCATCGCCACGCCGATCAGAATGCCGATGATCATCGCCAGCACCATGCCATACGCCACCGCCGTCAGACTGGCGGCGATGTTGGTCTGCAACTCGCCCCGTCCCCACATTTCAATCGCCGACTGCACCACGGCGGAGAACGGCACGGCAAACACCTGATTGGTCAGCACGAAGCGGCCGATCAACTCCCAACCCACCAGCAAGATGATGAACGAAGTTAGCCCGCGACGCAGCGCACGGTAATTCGTCCGCCGACCCGATGCCGGGCGCTGCGCTTGGACTGTGCCGTTTTCGGTCGTTGTTATCGACAATTGCGATCCATCCCTTGACGGCGGGATAACACCATCGCCCCCTGAGCCACGCAACAAAAAATCGATGACTTTGGTATCCGGGCTGATATCATCGATTTATTGGAGGCGGCCAGTGAACGACAGCATCGAGGACGAGCGGCCGACTTTGGCCTCCGTGGCCTATCTGCAACTTCGCGACGAGATCATCCGCGCCGAGTTGCCGCCGGGCACCAAGCTCAACATGCGCGTGCTCTGCGACCGCTTCGGCGTCAGCCTCAGCCCGATGCGTGAGGCGCTCAGCCGGCTCGCCAGCGACGGGCTGGTTACGCAATCCGCCCAACGCGGTTTCGCCGTCGCCCATCTCACCCTCGACGGCCTCGACGACTTGATCCGCGCGCGCTGCTGGGTGAACGAGTTGGGTCTGCGCAAATCCATCGCGCATGGCGACAGCGCCTGGGAGGAAAACCTCGTCCTCGCCCTGCACCGGATGAACCGCATCCCGCGCGTGGTCGATGACCCGCTGGAGCGCACGGCCGCGTGGTCGAAGGCCCACATGGAATTCCACCGCGCCTTGGTCTGCGCCAGCGGTTCCGGTTGGATCACCCGCTTCTGCGACGAACTGTTCGAAGCCGCCGAGCGCTATCGCTATTTCGCCCGCCGCGCCAATCGCGAGCAATCCATCGGGGCGGACGAGCACGAGATGATCACGTCCGCCGCGATCTCACGCGATGCCGATCGCGCCGTCGCCCTGCTCAACGCCCATTTCCAAAAGACCGCCGACCGCGTGCGCCAGGTTCTGGCGGCCAATACGACCACCGAGGAGACTGCCCCATGATCGTCGACACCCACACCCATGTGCTGACCAATGACCGTGTCCGATATCCGCAAATCCAGGACACGGCGAAGGCTGGCAGCATCCCGACGATCAGCGATATCGGTCAGGCACCCTGGCCGCTGACCACCGCCGAGGATCTGATCGCGCAGATGGACGAGGCGGGCGTGGCGAAGGCGACGCTGGTGCAGTCCTATTTCCTCTACGAATACGACAATTCCTACGCCATCGATTCCGCCAACGCATATCCCGACCGCTTCGTCTCTATCTGCTGCCTCGACCCGGTCGATCCCGCCTCGCCCGACAAGCTGAGTGATCTAGTGGAAAATCACGGCGTCAAGGGCATCCGCTTCATGCGCGGTCGGCTGCCGAAATGCACGTTGGGCAACCCGGAGACGGTCGCATTGTGGGAGCGCATCAACGCGCTGAAAATCCCGCTCTGCATCCACGACAAGGTCGAGGAAGCCCCTCGCACCCGCGCGCTGATCGAGCGCTTCCCGGAGATGAAAGTCGTCTTCGATCATGGCTGGGGCCACAAGGTCGGCGAGCCGCCTTATGATCTGCTCCGCCCATTGTTCGATCTGGCGGTGTTCCCCAACGTGTATGTGAAGACCGCGATCAACAACATCGTCGCCGCCCAAGGCGAGCGCAGCACACCGCAAATCTTCTACGCACAGATGATCGGCACGTTCGGCATCAACCGGCTGATCTGGTCGTCGAACTACCCCGCGCATCCGAAATTCGGCAGCATCGCCAGCCGTCTGGCGGTGGCGCGTGAGGCATTGTCGTTCCTCGATCAGCCGTCGCAGGACGCCATTTTCGGCGAGAACGCACTGACTGTCTGGCCATGGCTGCGCTGAAACAACCGCCGAAAAACAGGCAAGAGAAAAAACAAACAAGCGGGAGGAACCCAGCATGACCACCTCAACCAGCGTTGTCAGCCGACGTGGAATTCTCAATGCAGCGATGGTGGCGGGTGCCGTCCCTGCCTTGATCCCGGTTGCGGCCTCATCGGCGGAGCAAGCACCGGTCGGCGCACTTCAGAAGAACACCAACACCGAAGGCGGCCAGACCGTCACCTTGGCCAAATACGGTGCCGCTCTGCGCTACGAGGACATTCCCGCCCCGGTGCTGCAACGCGCCAAGGACGCGATCACCGATGTGGTGGGGGCGATCATCTTCGGCGCGCAACTGCCCTGGAGCAAAATGATCATCGCCTATGCCCGCGCCACCGGACCGGGCGGGAAGTCGGCGATCATCGGCGCGGGGGGCGGCAATGTGCAGGCCCCGATGGCAGCGTTTGCGCATGGTGCGATGGCGCACGCATTCGAACTCGACAATCTCACCCGTCCAGACAGCGGGAGCCATCCGGGGGCCGCCCTGTTCTCCTCCGGAATCGCGGTGGCGCAGGCGCACGGCCTGTCCGGTCGCGCGTTGGTCACTGCCTTCGTCGCCGGGGCCGAGGTGATGATGCGCATCGGCTATGCCACGCTGCATTCGGATGAAGAACGCGGCTTTCACGCACCGGGGGCATCCGGCCCGTTCGGCGCGGCCACCGTCACCGGCCATCTGCGCGGCTTCGATGCCAAGAAGATGACCAATGCGCTCGGCATCGCGGCCTCCTGCTCCAGCGGTCTGCTCGCCTTCGCGCATTCCGGCGATGGTGCGATGGTCAAGCGGTTCAACATGGGACGCGGTGCAGAGGGCGGTGTTCTCGCCGCCAGCCTCGCCGCCGAGGGCTTCGAGGGGCCGAGCAAGGTGGTCGAATGCGAGGCAGGCTTCCTGCACGCCTTCTGCCCGGAATGGGACATGGCGCTGCTCACCGAGGGGCTCGGGCAGAGCTTCAAGACGATGAACATCATGATCAAGCGCTATGCCTGCCACATCACCGCGCACAACCCGGTCGAAGGCATCCGCAATCTTCGCGCCGAACACGGTTTCAAGCCCGAGGATATCGCGTCGATCAGCATCGCCGGGAGCCAGCGCATGGCCACGATCAACAACATCCCCGAGCCGCCGGACGCCCTGCTCGCCCAGTTCAGCATCCCGTTCTGCGTGGCGCTGTCGATGTATCGCGACCCGATCGACCCGCGGTCCTTCGACGCCAATGTCGTCAAGGATCCGCACATCCTCGCCCTGACCAAGCTGGTCACCATGGTCGTCACCCAGGGGCAGTCGAACCGTGACCCCACCACCATCGTCACCGTCAAGCTGAAGGACGGGCGGGAGGTCTCCACCAAGGTGACGGCCTTCACCGGCACGCCGGAGCACCCGCTCGACCGTGCTGGGCTGAAGGAGAAGTTCATGCTGCTCACGGCGGACCATCCAAAGGCCAAGATGTCGGACCTGTTCGACAGGTTGCAGAGGATCGACACCGAGACATCGTTGGATTGGCTAAGGCTCTAACGCGAAACGGCCTGTCGCACCGACAGGCCGTTTCCGCCGCTCAGCGGTATTTGTCGCCAATCGCGATCAGCTTGGTCATCGCCGCCTGACCGATCAGCGGCGTGCCGACTTGATCCCAGAGCGGGCGCATCGCCGCCGCCCAGGCATGCGCCTGTTCAGGGGTGAGTTCGTAGATCGTCGCACCCGCCTTGCGCATCACATCGAAGGAGCGCTCGTTTTCGGCGTTGGTGTTCTCCCAGTTCCACTTCGTCGTCTGATCCATCGCTTCCCGGATCGCCTGACGCGTGGCCGCAGGCAAGCTGTTCCACCAGGCACGGTTGGCGGTGACGATGTAGAAATCCCAGATATGCTCGGTTTTGGTGATCTGCTTGGCGATCTCGTAGAGATGGCTGCCCACCCAGTTGTTCGGCGTCGGCTCCACCGCGTCGATCACGCCCTGGCGCAAGGCGGTCGGCACCGAGCCCCAGGCCATCGTGGTCACGTTCGCCCCCACCTGACGGAACGTGTCGACATAGACGCCGCCGGGGGCGACGCGGATCTTCACGCCCTTCATGTCCTCCGGCATCAGGATAGGCTTGTCGCCAGTGCGGCCAACATCGCGCGGGCCGTTGAGCCAGATATCGAGCGGCTCCAAACCCTTGGCGCGCATATCGGCGAACAGCACGCCGCCGATATCAGGGTCCGCCACGGCGGCGCGGATCGCGTCCGGATTGGGGAGCAGATAGGGCAATCCGATCACGGTCAGCTTGGGGAAGGTGCCGGTGAACACGCCGACGCCGGGGGCTGCAATCTGGATCGCACCAAGTTGCTGCGCCTGCACCAGCGAGGTTTGGTTGTAGAGCGCTTCGCCGTTGGAGACCGTCACCTGAATCTTGTCGCCGAGTTTCTCGATGATGAGCTTCTTCAGCAACGCAAACGACTGCCCCTTCACCGAGGTCTCCTCGGTGTCGTTGACGGCCAGCACGCGGCCTTGGGCCAGAACCTGGAGCGGGAACAGCAGCAGCGTCAGCACAATGAGGCGGATCAGGACACGCATGGGGGAACGTCCTTTTTCAATTGGTCATCAGGCTGGGCAAGAAGGTGCTGATCCAGGGGATGTAGGTGATGATCAGCAATTGAACGATGGTCACGCACATCCAGGGCAATGTCGCGCGGATCACCCGGCCGAGCGGCACGCCAGAGATCGAGCTGACGACGAACAGATTCATCCCCATCGGCGGATGCTGCAGGCCAAGCTCGATATTCACCACAACGATGATTGCGAAATGGTAGGGATCAACGCCAACCGCCATCGCCGCCGGATAGAGCACCGGGATGCAGGTCAGGATCATCGGCACGCCGTCGAGGAACAACCCGGCCAGGATCAGCACGAAATTGACCATCATCAGAAACGCCCAGCGCGGCATCTGAATGGCGACCAGCCAATGCGCCAGCGCGTCCGGCACGCCCTGATTGGCGAGGAAGAAACCGAACAGGGTGGCGTTGGTGATGATCCAGAAGATCATGCCGATGCGCGGCGTCACCTTGATCACGGTGGCGGCCAGCGTGTTGATGTGGATCTTGCGATAGACCAGCACGCCGATCATCAATGCAAACACCGCGCACATCACCGCCGCCTCGGTCGGCGTGAAGATGGCACCGCCCTGGAATTTCCATTTCCCAAGGCTGAACGCCGGGAAGCCATAGATGCCGATCACCAGGAACACCGGCAGGCAGAGCGCAGGAAGTGCGACGCGCAACGTCTCGATGCGCTCGGCCAAATTCATCGGTGGTGGGGTGCTGACCTTCAGATGCTTGGCCATGAAACGCGCCATCAGCATCAGCAACCCGGTGTAGAGAATGCCCGGCAGAATCCCTGCCACGAACAGCTTCGGGATCGAGTTCTCCGTGACGAACCCATACAGGATCAGCGCGATGCTAGGCGGCACCAGAATGCCCAGGGCACCTGCCGTCGCCACAACACCCACCGCGTAATTCGTCGGATAACCCCGTTCGATCAACGAGGGAATCATCAGCCCGCCCACGGCGGCAACGGTTGCCGAACTGGATCCGCAGATTGCGGCGAAGAACATCGAGGTCAGCACGGTGGTCATGCCGAGACCGCCTTGCAGCCGCCCCACCGCCATCGCCGCCAGATTGACCAGATGTCGGACAATCCCGCCCGCCTCCATCAGGGCGGCAGCGAGCAGGAAGAACGGCACCGACATCAGCAGAAAATTGTCGAGATTGCCGTAGACCTTCTGCCCCATCACCGCGAGCGGCACCGAGGAGAACATCGTCACGGCAACCGCCACCGAACCACCGAGGGCAATCGCCACCGGCACGCCGAGAAAGAGCAGCACGCCAAAACTGGCAAAGAGGATCCAGACTTCGATCATTCTATTCCACCGCCATGCCAGGCTCATGCAACTCGCCGCGCCAGATACGGGGTACGAGTTGGATGTAGCGGAAGATGAACAGCCCCATCGCCAGCGGCGTGGTGGAGAACTGGATCCAAAGCGGCAATCCGGTCTGCAACGCCATCACATCGGCGTCAACGAGGAACTGCAGGAACAGACAGCCGATATAGAAAATGAAACCGCAATAAATCATCGACAGCGACGCTGCCAGCAGATGGAACCAGCGACGGATGTTGTGTGGCAGCCAATCGACCAGAAATCCGACACGCACATGCGCGTGCAATGTCACCGCCCGTGCGCCGCCGATCATGGCACCCAGCAATGTCAGGTTCACCACAATCGGCTCGATCCAGATGATGCCGGTGTTGAAGACGTAGCGCAGAGTCACCTGGGTGGCCGCCATCACCAGGGCGAGCAGGATCGTCACCACCATGATGATGTTCTCGAAGCGGGTCAGCAGCCGATCTATCGCCTGCAACACGGTCAGATCTCCTCCATCGTGACGGGAAAAAGCTCGTCCAGATTGTCGACTTCGACCAAGTGATAGACGTTGAACCGATAGGCTGGGCCGACCGAAACCTCAGGCGGCGCGAACGGAAATGCCAGATTGCCGCCGGTCGACAGACGGCCAGGATAGCCGTGATGCAGCAGATATTGCTTGGTCGAGCGTACCACCTCGGCCGCGCGCTGCGGCGTGGGCGCGATGCATTCACCCAACACGAAGGCCTCGCGCGGCGGCGGGATCGGTGTCGCACTCGGCGGCAGCACGCCATCATAGCCATAGAGGCGGAAGAAAAGGTCGTAGTCCGGCTCGACGCCTTCGGAGATCAGATTGCGCACGACCTGTTTGACTTCGGCGAAGATCGTCTCATGCGCCGCCATGAAGCGCGGATCGCTGACACCGGCCAGCAGAACCGCGCGATGGCCAATCAACCGTGCGCCTTCGATCTTCACCGAGGGCTTCGCCGCCGCATGCCACACCGCACCTGTCACCCGGGTTCGGCGCGCGTCGATGGCGGTGTATTGTGCACCGCGCAGATCGAGTTCGCCCTCCGGCTCGTTGACCACGAACGGGTCGGCCTGCTCGTAGAGCGCGTGGGCGGCCACCGACATCGGGGTGGCGGCACGTTGCGGGGCCATGCTTTCCAACTCGAACCCCTCGCGGTCGAGGGTTGCCAGCAGCGGGTCCCGCCCGCCCGGCACGCAGCACAGCGAGGCGCATTCGATGATCTTTGCCATGTGGACCGCAAGCCCTGCCGGAAACCCCAGCATGATCGGCAGCGAGGCGAAGATCGCGGTGTCGCAGGCGCGTCCGGCGATGATCACGTCGGCCCCCTGCTCGAAGGCGCGGATAAAGCTCGTCGATCCCATCTGGCCGACGATGTTGCCCGCCGCGTCGATCTCCTCATCGGCAAGCTTTGGAGAGCCGTCGAACCCCCTCACCTTGCCTGCCGCAAGTGCCGCTTTGAGATCATCGCGGTTCATGTCGGCGCGGATCGAGGCGAGGCGGAAATGCAGCCCTTCCTCGCGCGCGATCTGCCGCACCATCGCAAGCGTCGCCTCCAGATGCGGTGCCGCCCCTGCCGCACCCGCGGTGCCGATCACCAACGGCACATCAAGCGAGCGCGCGCCCTTCAGAACACGACGCAGATCGCGGATCGTGGACGCCGGAGCGGTGCCCATCTCACCACTGCCGAGGCAGTACGGGCCGATATCGATCGAGCCCATGTCGCAGCCGATCAGATCCGGGCGACGCGCAAGCCCCGCCTCGAAACTCTCAGAGGGAATGCCGTAGCCGAGTTGGCCCGAGGCACCGAGGATGTGCAGCGGGCGATCCTTTGCCGCGAGTTCGGCGGCAAGCCGTTGCGCGGCGCTCACAGCTCAATCCCAAGCAAGGGCGCGTGCTGTTGTGCGCCATAGACGTCACAATCCCCCGGATCACCCGACATCACCAGCCGGTCGATGGTCAGCTTCACCGCGCGGGCGGGCGGGTAGTCGATCACGGTGAGCCGGTTGCGCGGCACGCCAAGGCGCTGGGCCGCTTGCTCGCCCAGGCTGTCCAGGGCGGCGCGGACCTTCTGATAGGCCTCTTCACTGTCGAATAGCAGATCGAAGGTCTGCTTGCGCGGACCGGCGTTCTTGCTGCGGATCACACGCGCGATCTCATCAAGGCGCATGGTTGCCCCCGAATTCCACCGTCTCCTCTTCAATGGCATAATACTCATCAAGACGAATCACGTCTTCAATCTGCTGGCGGGCGACGACGAAATCTTCCTGGCTGACCAGCGTTGAATCGCCAGTCTCGCGCAATTCCACCAGCGCCTTGCGGATAAAGTGAAACGCGGTGCCGAGCACAATCTGCGCGTCGATGCAGGCGACATAGCCCATGTCGCGCAGTTGGTTGGTGGTGAACAGCGGCCGACCATCGCGGTTGCCACGGCTTTGCACATAGACCAACGGCAGCTTCACCCGGCGCACCGCCGCTTCGGCCTCGGCGTTGGAGCGCGGAAACAGCAGACCCATATCCGCCCCAGTTTCGGCGGCGGCGTTGAGACGGTCGACCGCCTCGTCCAGCCCCTCGGTGCGGGCGGAATCGGTGCGGGCGATGATGGTGAAGTCAGGGTCGAGCCGATCACGCTCGCGGCACGCCATGCGCAGCTTCATCAGCCACTCTTCGCGCGGGGCGCAATGAACATGGTATTTGTGATAATGCGCCCGCTTGGGGAAATGCTGGTCCTCCAGATGAAGACCGGCCAGCCCCTGACGGATCGCAACCGCCACCGTGCGCATCGTGTGCAACGGCTCGCCAAACCCAGCGCCGGCGTCGAAAATCACCGGGATTTCCACTTGGCTGGCCACTTCGCCCGCCACGTCGATCTGCTCGTTCATCGTCAACAGCGGCTCGGTGATCGCACGCGAGCCGCCGGTGACGTAGCCACCAACATAGGTGGCCTCGAAGCCAACCGACTGAACGAGCCGACCGCCAATCGGGTCGTAGACCGCAGGCATGTGAAGGAATTTTCCCTCACGCAGCAACGCACGGAAGCGGGCGGACATTGTCATTGGTTTCTCTCCCTGCTGGCCGGTTTAGGCCTTCTTTTTCTCGGTCGTCCTCTCTTCGATGCGATACAGTTCTGGCAGGCCGATCAGGTCTTCCACGGCCTGACGGGCATCAATGGCTTCCTGCTGGCTCATCGCCACCTCACCAGTGTCATGCAGGCGGGTGAATGCGTCGGTGAGCGCGCGGTAGGTCACCAAGGTGCTCAGGATGGCAATCGAGATAACCTTGTAGCCCATATCCGCCAATTCCGCCGGGCTCGGCACCGGCCGACCAACGCGGTTGCCGTGGCTGACGACGTAAACCAACGGAGCATCGATCTCCTTCGGGGCACGGATCGTCTCTTCCAAAGAGTTCGGGAAGAGCATGATCAGATCGGCCCCGGCGCGCGCATAGGCGTTGGCGCGCTTGACGCCTTCGGCAAAGCCGTCGGTGCGCATCGCATCCGTGCGCGCCATCAGCACGAAATTCGGATCCGTCTTTGCCTCCACGGCGACGCTGATCTTCTCCAGCATGTGATCCATATCGATCACGTGCTCGACATAGTCGCGGTGATAATGCGCACGCTTGGGGAAGACCTGGTCTTCCATCTGCACGCCACCGAGACCGGCGCGTTCCATCTCCCGGATGGTGCGCCAGACCTGAATCGCCTCGCCGAAGCCGCAGCCGATATCGACGATGGTTGGAACCGTCACCGCCGCCTGGATCTTGCGCGATTCATCGGCCAGTTCGGACATGCCGAACATCGGCTCGGTGACACAAGTATGCGCCCCCATCGCGAACCCGCCGATGCCAAGGCATTTGAAGCCCGCCTTCTGCGCGATGCGCGCCATCATCGGATCACAGACCGCCGGGCGAATAAACGCACCCGGCGCGTTCATCAGGGCACGCAAAGCGGCAGGAGCGTTGAAGGTCATTTTCGGGGCCTCATTCATGAGCCAGGGTCCATTTCTCGGAATACATCTTGGCCCCAGCGAGGCTCAGACCGGCATCGGTGTCGGCAAAATCGGCATAGAACAGCGCCGCCGCTTCCCAGGTTTTGCCACGCATGTTGCTGCCATGGGTGTGGGTGATCACCAGATTGATCATCTCCAGCGACAGCCCCTTGGAGAACATCTTGTGCGACGCATAGACGGCGTGCTGGATGTTCTTGCCGAGCCTGCTCTGCCGACCCGGACGCGGACCGGTATTGCCGCGGGTCTGTGCCGGATCCGGCTCGTATTCGACGAGCTTGCTGACATCGTGCAGCAAGCCCACCGCGATCATCGTGTCGCGGTCATAACTGCGACCGGAGAGCTTGAGCGCGGTCTCGCAAATCTGCATCGCCATCTGTGTGACGCCACGGATGTGCTCGACGAGGCAGCGGCCCTTCTCACCCTTGGTGTTTTTCGGAATCTCTTCGAGGCTGTCCCACGCCATCTCGGAAGCCATCTCAATCCAGATCTCGCTTACGATGCGGCGCAGATTGGGGTCCTGGATTTCGGTTATCTCGGGGAACACTCTGGCCACGTCTTCGTGGGTCATTTGCAGAGCCATCGGATTGTCCTTTCCGGTCAGGGGATCTCGATATCGATCAACGGGGCATATTGCTGGCCGCCATGGCCGTCGCTGTCGAGCACGTCGCCTTGGAAACGCGGGCGCGGGATCGAGGCCTTGATGGCGAGTGCAGGCGGCACGATGAAGAACTGCACTTGGTTGGCCGATAAGTTGTAGAGCCGCGCGATCAACTCGGCGTTCAGCACGTGGCTGTCGCAGACACGTTTGAATGTCGCCTCGTCGTCGAACATGATGTCGAAGGTCAGTTCGAACGGCCCAGCATTCTTGCTGCGGATCAATCGGGCGAGTTCGCCGAGTTTGGCCATGTTTGCGCTCCTCAGCCGACGTTGATGTATTCGATGGGGAACATCTCGAACGGATCGGCGGGCTCGACGACGTGGTTGACGCAGAAGCGATAGACCGCGCCGCGTTCCAGATAGGCCGGGCTGTAGATGCAGGCGACCGCTGTGATCAGCCCGCCCCATTCCGGGATCGGCAGATGCAACGCCTGGTGCCGCGCCATCGAGACGATGGTGGTCGCGATCTCCTGGGTGGAGGCGGTGGCCTCCATCACCATGCACAACTCGTGTGAGCGTATCTCGGTCTCCGGCTCCAACGGCCCCATCGTGCCGTTCTTGCCGTAGAGGCGGACATTGAAGATGTAGCCCTCGGCGGCTTTGTCGCCCTTCATCACGTCGGCGACGCGCTCGTGCACCTTGGTCTCAAGGCGGGCGACCCAGCTATCGATCTGGCGGATGATGTAGGGGTCCCGGATGCCGCCGATCACCACACTCTGATAGCCGACCAGTTCGGCCCCTTCGAGCTTGACGGTGTAGGTCTGTGCCGGTTCGAACACGCTGCCTTGCACCCGCACGCGGCGGTGATCGAGCGCCTCGTAAGTCGCATGGGTCAGATCGAGAACGCCGCTCGATTCCACCAGACGATACGGGTTGGAGTTCTCATACAGCGCATGGGCGGCCACCGATTGCGGCGTGGCACGCATGGTGGGATCCAGCGGCTCGATGTCGAAATGGCGCCGGCCAAAGGTGACGAACACGCTGTCCGGATTGGTCCGCTCGACAGCGACTGCGGCACCACATTCGAGCAGCTTGGCCGCGTGCCACGCCATGCCGGGATCGACGCCCATGCGGATCGGAATTCCAGCGAAAATCGCGCAATCGCTCGAACGCCCGGCGATCACCACATCGGCACCCTCATCGAGCGCACGCAGGAACGGGTCTTCACCCATCATGCCGACGATGCGCTCGGCACGGTCGATCACGCCCTCATCGAAATCCGGTGCGGGCGAGAGCGGGCGAATCCGACCCTCGGCGAGACGGCGCTTCAGGTAGTCCTTGTTCTGCTCGGCATGGATCAACGCGAGCTTGAAGCTCAGCCCTTCCTCCCGTGCGATCTCCAACACGATGTCACGCACCAGCTCCAGATGCGGCTTGCCACCGGCAGTACCGGCCGAGCCGATCAGCAGCGGAATGCCGTTGGCACGCGCTCCCTTGAGCATGATGCGGAGGTCGCGCTTTATCGAGCGGGCGGGAAACGAAGGCTTGCCGGTGCCAAGCGGCGCGGGGCCGGGGTCGGTTGAGCCTGCGTCACAGCCGATGAAATGCGGATTTCGAGCGAGACCAGCGGCGAACGAGCTTTCCTTAAAGCCGGAACCACATACACCGCTGGCAGAGACGACACGCACTTCAACCGGATCGTCCATTATCGGTTCTCCCGATTATTCTAACTTATTCCTGATTTGGTCCCATGCTGCGGACCACGAGTCAATATTGTCGTGAGGTGTAAGACCTGAGTTAAGCTATTTCGTTATATGGTATTTGAATTGATCCGAACCGCATAAGGCTGTCGGTCGATCTTCATCCACCGCCCAGAAAAGCGATCGCCACCGGCGTGCTGACCTTTGCGACCACGCGCGGTGCCGACAACGCGCCGTCGGCGGGAGAGATGTCGAAGCTGACGATGCTGTCGCTGTGTTGCTGCGCCACATGTAGATGTCGCCCGCCCGGATCGATGGCGAAAAAACGTGGCTCTTTTCCCGGCAGTTTGGTGGTCTCAATCAGCCCAATGGCACCATCATGGGCCACGGCGAAGCGCGCAATGCTGTCGTCACCACGATTTGAGCTGTAGATCCAGCGACCATTGGCCGAAATTGCAATTTCAGCGGCAAGTGCACCTTCCGCAGAGCCGGGCATCATTCCCGGTTCACGCTGACGATGCGCCAGATGGCCGTCCTTCCAGTCGAACACCTGGACGCTGCAATCCAACTCGCACACGACGTATAGAATGGGGAGTTTCGGATGGAACACTGCATGGCGCGGCCCCGCCCCCGGCGAAGTGGCTGCGCGGCTGACCTCGCGCAACACGCCCGCCTCGAACAAAAAGACCAGCACGACATCCAGCCCCTTGTCCGGCACCAGCAGATAACGCCCGGTCGGATCGGGTGTGACGCCATGCGGTAGCGGGCCGGGCTGATCCTGTCCAAGCGGGCCGGGCGTTCCTTCGATCTTGATCGTCTGAATCGCACCCCCCGGTATCCCGCCCGCCGAGATCGGCAGGATCGACACCGAGCCCGAGACGTAATGCGCGGCCAGAATATGTCGGTGGTCGGTGGTAAAGCCGAAATCAACCGGATTGTTGCCCTTACTGTCCGCCTGCCCGAGCAGCGCGATCCGGCCATTGGACCAATCCATCGCATAGGCGCTGACCGCACTGCGTCCACCATGGACCGAAAGCAGCGTCGTCTTGTCGGGGGCGATCCGCAAGAAGGATGGGTTGTCGTAGGTCTTCAGGCACTGCACGAATTCCCAGGGAGCGCCTGGATCTTCCACGTGAAAGACGCTGATCCCCTCGCCTTTGCCTTTGCGTTCCGGCGTTGAATAGCAGCCGACATAGGCGAACATGGCTCTCTCCGTTCGGGACCCGATCAAGCCCGTTTAACCGCGAAACGGCTCCGGCAGCCAAGACCCATATGCCGGATGGTCCGGCCGCAACGGCAGATCAACCGGAAGGCGTTGCTCTGCGGAGTGATAAAGAGCGGTCACCAACTCAAGCGAGTTGCGCGCATCCTGCAATGTCACCGGCAATTCCGAGCCGTCGACCAAAGCTGTGTGCATCGCCGCGAACAATCCGGCAAAGCGAGACGGCACGAAGCGCCAATCCGCAAGTGCCGCGTCAATCGCCGTGGCGGCGGCCTTTGAGTTCGGGATGATGTGCCAGGGATCATTGGCGGGCGCGTAGGGTTCCAGCGCGCTTTGGAAGGTGACGTGCTCGAAACACAAACGTAGCCGAGACAGCTCGCGCGCCGAGCCGAGCGTGACTGACAACGAGGCAAGCGCGCCATTCGCCATCTCCAGCGATGCCGTCGCCGTGTCCTCGACCTCAATCGGATTGACCAATGTGGCGGTGCGCGCGAACACCGAGGCGACCGGGCCCATCAGATAGCTCAGCAGATCATGCGCATGGATCGCGTGACCCAGCAGCGCGCCGCCGAGTTCGGTGGCAAAGCGACCACGCCAGGGCACCGAATAATAGGCGGCGTCGCGGTTCCAGGCGGTCTCGATGGTCGCCAAATAGGGCTTCCCGGCAAGACCTTGCTGGATAATGTGCCGCGCCTTCTGCAAGCCATTGCCGAAGCGGTATTGAAAGATCGGCATCAGCCGCCCCTTCGCCCCATGCGCCGCCGCGATCAGACGATCCACCTCGGCAAGTGAGCCGACCAGCGGCTTTTCGCACACCACATGCTTCCCCGCCGCCAACGCCGCCAAACATTGCTCCAGATGCAACGATGGCGGCGTGCAGATATCGATGATGTCGATATCCGGCATCGCCAGAACTTCGTCGAACGAAGCGACCTGCCGGGCTATCCCGAATTGCTTGCCGACATTGCCCAACCGCACCGGATCGATGTCACACAGCACCACGACCTCAAACAGATCGGGACGTGCGCTATAGCCCTCGGCAATATGCGCCCGCCCAATCCCGCCGCCAATCACGGCGACTTTGAATATCCGGCTCATGCGCTTTTCTCCGCCAAGGCCTGCGCCTTGAGTGCGATTTCCATCGCCTTGAAACACCGCGCCTGCGGCATCGCTGTCTCGGTGCGGTGCAGCACGTCATGGATCAATTGCCGCCCATAGGGCAGCTCGACATGGCGGCAATCGATACGCTGGATGCTGTGATTGTCGGCCAAGAACAGGTGATCAGCGCCGTTCTCGCCACCGAGATCGAAATATTTGCGCAGTTCGATGGTCCCATGCGTGCCGATCAGCATCAGCCGCCCATCACCCCAGGTTGGCATCGCATCCGGGGTGAACCAATCGACGCGGATATAACCCGTGGCATCTTTGGTCCGCAGCAGCATCTCACCGAAATCCTGCAACTCGGGATCGGCCGGATTGTCGCGATTGGCCACACAGGCGCTGGCGATCTCCGCGTCCTCGGCCCCGGTGAAGAACAGGAACTGCTCGACCTGATGCGAGGCGATGTCGGTCAGGATGCCGCCATATTTCTCGCGCTCGAAAAACCACGCCGGTCTTGTCGCCCGCCGCAGCCGATGCGGGCCGATGCCGATGCAATTGACCAGCTTGCCAATCGCCCCGGCCTGCACCAACTCGCCCGCCTTGACCACGCAGCGAACCTCGAAATGCTCGGAATAGCAGATCGAGTAGATCCGCCCGGTCTCCGCCTGCACGCGGCGCAGTCCATCAAGCTGAGCCAGCGAAGTCGCCCCCGGCTTGTCGGACATGTAGTCCTTCCCCGCCCGCATCACCTCGACACCGAGCGGCGCACGCTCCGAGCTGATCCCGCTGCTCACCACCAGTGCAATGGCCGGATCATTCAAGATCTCCCGGTAATCCGCCACGCGCTTGGCCTGCGGAAACCGCACGGCGAATGGTGCGGCGAGCATGTCCAGGTTTGTGTAAAAGCTGGACAAATGCGCCCCTGCCCGCAGCAGGAGATCGACCTGGGCGTAGATATGCGGGTGATCGATGCCGATGGCGGCGAACTGGATGCTCATATGACCTCAGCGTTTCATGCCGGTTGTCGCGATGCCCTGGATGAGCAGACGCTGGAAAAACACAAAGAGTGCGAGCACCGGCAGCAGCGTCAGCACCGCCATGGCGAACATCGCGCCCCAATCGGATTGCCCGCCTGAATCGAGAAAGCCGCGCAATCCGAGCTGCACGGTGAAATTCTCAACGTCAGAGAGATAGATCAGCGGGCCGAAGAAATCGTCCCAGGTGAAGATGAAGGTGAAGATCGCCGCCGTCGCCAGCGCGGGCACCGAGAGCGGCAGGATGATCTTCCAGTAGATCCGCCACGGCCCGCAGCCATCCATGACCGCCGCCTCATCCAACTCGCGCGGCAGGCCGCGGAAAAACTGAGTCAGCAGGAAGATGAAGAACGCATCCACCGCCATGAATTTCGGCACCACCAACGGCAGAAAGCTGTTCACCCAATCGAGGTTCAGAAACAAGATATACTGCGGCACCAATGTCACCTGATACGGGATCATCAGAGTCATCAGCATCAGAGAGAAGCAGATATTACGACCGGGAAACCGCATCCGGCTGACGGCATATGCGGCCAGCGAGCAAGAGATCAGATTGCCGGTCACCGACAACATCGAGATCAGCAACGAGTTCCAAAAGAACTGGCCGAAACTGACCTGCAAGCCATTCCAGCCGCGCGAGTACGCGCTGAAATCCCAGTGTTCCGGAAACAGCGAGAAGGTTTCGAAAATCTCGGCATTCGGCTTCAGCGAGGACGCAAACATCCACAACAGCGGATAGAGCATCACCAGCGAGGCGGCGCAGAGGACGATGTGATAGGCCAGCGAGCGCGGCCAGGGGCGTCGGGCGCGTTCAATCATCGTAATGCACCCACAGCCGCTCGGTGACGAAGGCCACCGCCGTGACCGCCACAATCGCCAGCACCAGCAACCAGGCCAGCGCCGCCGCATAGCCCATCCGCAGATAGCCGAACGCCTCCTGATACAGGTACAGCGTGTAGAACAATGTCGAGTTGATCGGCCCACCCGATCCACCGCTGACGATGAAGGCCGGGGTGAACGCCTTCAGCGCGTCAATGGTCTGCACGACGACGTTGAAGAAGATCACCGGTGTCAGCATCGGCACGGTGATCCGCCAGAATTGCTGACGTGGCGTGGCCCCATCGATGCTCGCCGCCTCGAACAGATCCTGCGGCAATTGGCGCAGACCGGCCAGGAAGATGATCATCGGCGAGCCGAACTGCCACACGCTGAGCGCGACAAGCGTGTAAAGCGCGGTGTTGGGATCAGACACCCAACTCGGCCCGTGAATGCCGAACACCAGCAGCACATGGTTGAGCAGCCCGTCGCCCGCAAACACCTTGCGCCACAGGGTCGCGATGGCAACGGAGGCACCCAGCAAAGACGGAAGATAGAACAGCGCCCGATAGATCGGCAGCCCGCTGATCCCCTTGTTGAGCACCACCGCAATCGCGAGCGCGAAGCCGAGCTTCAGCGGCACGGACATCGCGACATAAAGCAGCGTGACGTGGACGGAATCCGCCACTTTGCTGTCCGCCGTCATGATGCGAACGTAGTTCTCCAGCCCCACCCAATGCGGCGTGCCGATCAGGTCGTAATTGGTGAACGACAGATAAAGCGACGCCAAAGCTGGCCCCAGAGTGAGGCCGAAGAACCCCAACAACCAGGGCAGAAGGAACACATACCCCGCCAAGGATGGCCGTCGCCGACGAATGATCTGGGCAGTCACACTCACCCGGATCAGCCGCGCGTGATGATGCTGTCACATTCGCGCATGAAATCCCTTGCCGCTTCCGTCACCGATTTCTTCCCGAAGCCGATGATTTCGTTGGTGCGCACCATCAATGCCAGAACCTCCCCTGCCCCACGCGGCGGCGGCGGCGGTAGGTCGCGCACTTTGTCGGAGATGAAGGCGATGTAGTTCAGCCCCCGGCGGCTGATCGTATCGAGCGACGGCTCAATCGCGTCGCGCACCGGCTTGGAGGCCGGAATACCGCGCTCCACGCCGAGAATTTTGCCCGCCTCGATATCGGCGACGAAATAACTCAACAGCCGTGCTGCGGCCTCAGGTGCCTTGCTGGTGGCGGCGATGCTCCACATCTGCGACGGCTTGAGATACTGGCCGGATTTCGTCTTCGAACTGCCCGCCGGATACATCGCGATGTCGAGCTTGCGCTTGTTCAGCGCCTGGAAGCCGACATGCTGGTTCGAGTTCGAGAAGGTCAGCGCCGCCTTGCCTTGCGTGAGACCGTTGGTGTCGATGTCGAGTTTGTCGAGCGACTGCACCTCGGGTGGCACGCAGCTGCCTTGGGCGCGCAGTTTCGCCCAAAAGCCGAACCAATCCGCCATATCCTCGGCATTTGCGCCGAATTTGCCATCCTGCGTGTACATGAACTTACCACGCTCAGCGAGCCAGCACTCAAAACCCGGGCCGGAGCCACCATTGTCGGTCATGCCCCAATAGCCTGGACGATTGGCAGCCTTGGTGAGAGCAGCGGCGCGTTCGCCAAGCTCGTCCCAGTTCATCGGCCACTCGGGGATCGGGATGCCAAACTGCTCGAAGGTCTCGCGATCATAGATCAGCGCCGTCGAGTTCAGGCCGAGGCTGACGCCATAAATCTTGCCATCGACCTTGCAACCATCGATCGATTGCTGGGTGAAGCCGCTGAGATCGATCTCCTTGCCGACGAATTGGTCGAGCGGCAGCAAAGCTCGGCGGCGCGCATAGTCGAAGATATAGCCGAAATCCATCTGGATCAGATCGGCCAGATTGCGCCCAGCCGCCTGGGTCGCCATCCGCGTCCAGTAATCGCCCCACCCCAGCGTCTCACCGGTGATGGTGACACCGGGATGGGCGGCCATATACATCTCGTCGACCTTGTTGGTGCGGTCAGCGCGTTCCTTCGCCCCCCACCAATAGGTCCGCAACCGCGTCGCGGCCTGTGCCTGTGCGCCGCGCGGCAGCGACGCCATCGCAGCCAAAGCGGCCGATCCGCTGAGGATAGTCCGTCGATTGACACCAAACCGGTTCATCTCGTTTCCCCTTCAGAGTCCCGCATATGCAGCGGCGTATTTTTTTTGTTCCGCACCGATTGAAGCATTGGCTTCCAGGCGACGGAAGGTAGCGCTATCGTGGCGTGCCCTCGCCTGAAAGACAAGCCGCGTGGCGGGATGGTGTGAGGGGAGACGCAATGAAAACCTATGCCATCGTCGGGACCGGCCATCGGTCCTATATGTATCTCAACGCGCTGATTGGCCCGCACGCCGAAGACGGCCGCTTGGTCGGGCTGTGCGATCTCAATATCGGCCGCGCCGAGACCGCCGCCCGTGTCGCGGCAGGCAAGGGCTTCTCAGTGCCGGTCTATGCCCATACCGATTTCGACCGAATGATCGCTGAGCAATCACCGGATCGGGTGATCGTCACCGTGCCGGACAATATCCACGCGATCTATATCGAGCGCGCGCTGGATCTCGGCTGTGACGTGATCACCGAAAAGCCGCTCACGATGAATGCCGAAGCCTGCGCGCGAATCCTCGCGGCGCGCAGGCGGACAGGACGTTCAGTGATCGTTGGCTTCAACTACCGCTATTCCCCGGTGCGCACGCTGGTCAAACAGGTGCTGATGTCCGGCATCATCGGCCATGTGCAGAACTGCACCTTCGAGTGGCTGCTCGACACCCATCACGGTGCTGATTATTTCCGCCGCTGGCACCGCACAAAATCCAACTCCGGCGGGCTGTTCGTCCACAAGGCGACGCATCATTTCGATCTGCTGAACTGGTGGCTCGGCACCACACCGCGCCGGGTGACGGCGCTGGGGCGGCGGGTGTTCTATCGGCCCGAGATCGGCGATGCCATTGGCCTGACCGCACGCGGCGAGCGCTGCACCGGATGCCGCGAGTTCGAGCGCTGCGGCTTCCGCCTCGATATCGCGGACAATGCGCATTTGACCGATCTTTACGCCGAAAACGAGCATATTGACGGGTATTTGCGCGACAAATGCGTGTTCAGCCCAGATATCGATATCGAAGACTCAATGAATGCGATGATCGAATACGACAACGGCGTTGTCGCGAATTACGTGCTCACCGCCTACAACCCTCAGGAAGGCTACCGCGTGGTGTTCGACGGCACGCGGGGACGGCTGGAATTGCTCAATGTTGAGCGGAGCCACGTCCAGCCTGACGGCCGTCTGGTAAGGCCCGCGTTGGAAGAGACCAACCGGGTCCGGGTGCAACCGCATTTCGGGCGGACCTATGAGATGGCGCTGCCGAAAGCGACCGGCCTGCATGGCGGCGGCGACAAGGTGATGCTGGGTCGGCTGTTCGGGCCTGCCTCGAACGACGAATATGGCCATGTTGCCGATGACCGTGCCGGTGCGTGGTCGGCAATGGTAGGGATTGCCGCCAACGAATCCCTAAAATCCGGAAGCGCCGTGGTGCTGCGCGATCTCGTCGAAGGCGTTGAAACCCCGGATCTCGTCGCCGAGCCTTACGGTGCGGCGCGGATCTGGCAGGATTTCGACCCTGAACTTTACCCGTTCCTGGAGGGGGCGGAGATCGTGTGATCAATCTCCAATCCCGGCGCTGAATACTCGAAACGGCAAATTTCGGCGGCTGGCCCGAGACTGTGGGTGAGACGGATCAGACTGTGATGCAATCCTCTGGCGGCAGATGCACCAGGATGTTGTCCCCCGCCTGCGGCAGGTTGCGCCGCGCCACCAGATCCATTTGCAGAAAGCTGCCGCTGCCGAGATCGAGTTCGTATTGTGCCCGGTCGCCCAGATAGATCACCCGCAGCACCAGCGCCTTGCAGAGATTGTCGCTCTCGCGTGTCTCTGTCGGTACCAATCGGACGGAATGCGGTCGGATCACCAATGAGCCCAGATTGCGGGCAGCGGATAACGGCAGCGTCAGCCAATGCCCGCCCGCGACCAGAACCTCGGCCCCGTTGCTCCTGGTCTCCATGATCGGCAGCACATTGGCCTGTCCGATGAACTCAGCGACGAAGAGATCGGCGGGTTGCTCGTAGAGTTCCCTCGGAGAGCCGGATTGCACGATCCGGCCCTTGTTCATCACGTGAACCCGGTCAGACAATACCATCGCCTCCGTCTGGTCATGCGTGACATACACAGCCGTGAAGTGGAACCGTTCGTGCAACGAGAGCAGCAGATTGCGCATCGACTCCCGCAATTGCGCATCGAGATTGGACAGCGGCTCGTCGAACAAGATCACCTCAGGCCGCGCCACCATCGCCCGTGCAAGCGCGACGCGCTGCTGCTGACCGCCGGAGAGTTCGGACGGATAGCGCTGCGCCAGCCCGCCGAGTTCGACCATCTCCAGCATCTCCTGCACGCGCCCCGCCTGCTCACGTTGCGCCACGCCGCGCTGTTGCAACGGGAAGGCGACATTGCCGAACACCGTCTTGTGCGGCCAGACCGCGTAGCTCTGGAACACCATGCCGAGATTGCGCTCGCTGGTCCGCACCAGCTCGCGCTCATCGAACACGAGGCGCTCGCTGATCATCAGCGTGCCGGAACTCGGCTGCTCCAGCCCTGCGATCATCCGCAGCGTGGTTGTCTTCCCCGAGCCGCTGGGGCCGAGCAAGGTGACAAACTGGCCCGGCTCGACATCGAGCGACACATCGGCCACAGCGAAGACCGGGCCGTACTGCTTGCGGATATTGGCCAGGCGGATGCTGCTCATGCCGCCCCGCCGAACATCGGCTCCGGCAACCCACGCACACCGACATGAACGGCGAGCAGGCAACCGGCAAGCGGCTGCTGGCGCAGATCCTCCTCGGACAGACGAAACCGCATCGAGGTGATGTAGAGTGTCGCCAGATCCGGCCCGCCGAACATCACGCTGGTGGGCCGAGTGATCGGCAGTTCAATCGAGCGGTCGAAAATGCCATCAGGTTGATAGCGCGAGATGCGCGACGCGCCGACCTCCGCCACCCAAATCCCGCCTTCCGCGTCCACCGTGCAGCCATCGGGATGGGCTGGGTCGCCGTGCGCGTAGACGATCAGCGGGCGACGGTTGGAAATCTTGCCGGAGGCGAGGTCGAAGTTACACGCGTCGATACGTCCGGGCCGCGTCTCGGTGTGGTAGAGCGTCTTGCCATCCGGGCTGAACGCAATGCCGTTGGATACCACGAAGCCTGCGCTGTGATGCGTCACCGCGTAGTCGTGGCCCAACGAATACAACGAGCCGCGGGGATTGGTCACTTCCAGATCACGCGTGCCGACCCAGAGCCGCCCCATTTTGTCGCAGGCACCATCGTTGAATACCTCGATGGAGAAATCGACGCCGGTGAGCTTGATGCTGGTGAGCGCGCCACTGTCGAAGTCGAAGCGGGCGAGGCCTTTTTTGGTGACCAGCAACTGGCCACCCTCGGCGTGGTCGAAAATGCCGCCCGGTGCATAGGGCAGATCACGGGTCTCAGTCAGGCCAGTGGAAGGCTTGTGCCGCAGCACGCGACGGCCCGAGATGTCGATCCAATAGAGTGCCTGATCGCGCATTGACCACATCGGACCTTCACCGAGTATCGTCGGCGGCGCGTCGATGGCGGTGATTGCAGGGGTGGCCATGCTCACTTCCTCACCGGACGGAACTTCACCAGCGTGACCTCGTCCGTCACCGACTCGAACACCGCCTCCACCTCCATGCCGATGGGCATTTCGTCCAACGTGCCGTGCTCAAGGCCCACGATATTGGTCATCAGCCGTGGCCCTTCATCGAGTTCCACCATGGCGACATTGTAGGGCAGCGACTCTTCCATGCCGCTGAAATAGGAGCGGTGGAAGCGGCAATTCGTCCAGATTTTGCCGCGTCCGCTTAGTTCCTCGAAATGCACGCCCTCCTCGCCGCAGGTGCTGCACCAGGGCTCGAAATAGGTGTGGAAGGTGCCGCAATGGTTGCAGCGCGGCAGGATCAGACGGCCCTGTTTCGTCGCCTCCCAGAACGGGCGGGAGAGATGGTTGATGGGCGGCAATGGCTTGCGATACTCGCTCATGTCACGTCCCTCCCATAGATGATGGATGTACAGATCGGCCCGCCTTGCAGATATTGCACGACATCGGCACCGGGCACCTGACGCGATCCCAATTCGCCGCGCACCTGCCTCACCGCCTCCACATTGAGCGCCCAGCCCTGCATGTAGCTCTCAGACAAATGCCCGCCGCTGGTGTTGGTTGGGTATTGCCCGCCAAGTTCCAACCTGCCGCCCTCGACGAACCGACCGCCCTCGCCCACCGGGCAATAGCCGAAGCCTTCCAGGCAGAAGAGCACGATGGGGGTGAAATTGTCGTAGATCATCAGGCTTTTGACATCCTCGCGCGTGACGCCCGCCATCGGGAAGACGCGCTTGGCGACTGACTGCATGGCGGCAAACCCGAAATCGTCCGGCAACTCGCCCTGCGCCAATCGCGAGGTCTGCGCGATGCCGCGCACATAGACCGGCGGTTTCGGGAAATCCTTGGCGCGGTCGCCTCGGGTGAGGATCATCGCGACCCCACCATCATTGATCAGGCAGTAATCCAGCAGCCGCAACGGCTCGGCGATGAACTTCGCCGCAATGTAGTCTTCCATGGTGATCGGCTTCTGCATCACCGCTTTGGAGTTATGCAGCGCATGTTTGCGGAACGCGACCGACACCGCGCCAAGCTGCTCTGGCTTGGTGCCGTAGAGTTTCGCATGGCGCTGATAGAGCATCGCATGCACAGCACCGGGCGAGGTCATGCCATACGGCGACCAGAACTGATCCGCGCCGGTGCCATAGGAATCGTCCTTGCCGCCATATTTGGCACCCGCAGTGCGACCGTCATTGCCGTAGACGACGGCCACCGTGTTGACGAGGCCGGACAGAATTGCCTGCACGCCCAAGGCAATCGTGCCGCCGGTAATCCGCCCCGCCCCCGGCGTGCAGTTCAGCAGATGCGGCGACATGTTGGTGATCTGGACGAATTTTTGATAATCGGTGATGCGCTGGACGATCAGTCCGTCAATGTCCTTGAGCGAAATCCCGGCATCCGCTGCCGCCTCGCGCAGCGCCCAGATGCCAAGCGAGGTTTTGTCGTGGTCCGGCAGCCTGCCGAAATCCGTGGTCCCGACGCCCACGACAGCAACGCTGTCGCTGCGATTGCTCGCGATGGACATTCACGCTCTCCCTGTTTGCATTCTTGATCTCATCGCGGGCAGCGCCGTCCCCGCCAGCCACAGAAACGCCAACCCGGCCATCAGGATGACGATCTGCACCAGCGCCAAGGCCGAGGCCTGCGAGTAATTGCCGTCGAACATATAGTTGAAGATCACCACCGGCAGGACGCTCGACGTGCTGGTGAACACCAGCGCGGAGGCGGTCAGCTCATTGAAGATTTGCGTCCCCACCACCGCCGCTGCCGAACGCATCGTGCCGGCCAGCAATGGGATGCGGATTTGCAGCGTGATCGTCAGGTCAGACGCTCCGCAGATCGCCGCCGCCTGATCGAGTTCGCGGCCAACCTGGATCAGCCCGGTCTCGAACATCCGCACCAGGATCGGCAGGAAGCGCGCCAGCATGACCAGGAAGATGATCGCAAGTGTGGCGTAGATCGGCGTGCGGATGTAAAGCCAGATCATGCCGAGCCCGATCAGCACGCCGGGCACCGCGATCGGAATGCTCGCCACCAGCCACGTCACCAGCGATAGAGCGCTCGGCTTGCGCACACGACCGAGTGCGACAAGGAAGGCGATCATCATCAGCAACACGGTGGAGCCCGCCGTGACGATGATGCTGTTGCCGAGGGCGGTGATCGCCAACTGGTCGGCCATGGTGTGGCGCAGATTGACCAGGGAGAGATCGGAGAGCGCGAAATCACCGGAGAAATAGGGCAGCAACGCCCGCAAAGTCAGCGCCAGAACGGGTAAAACCGAGCTGATGATCACGTAGATCAGCACAATCAGACAGCCGATCAGCGCGGGCAGGCTCCACGGCCCCGAGCGCATCACCGCGCGCGGCGATTTTGGGCCGATGGAGATAAAGCGCTCCTGCACGCGCACCGCATAGGCGTAGATCGCCATCCCGATCAGCGTCATCACCAGCAGCACGATGCCAATCGCCGACGCCTCGGCCTGATTGATCGGCCAATGCGTGGTCTTGGCGTAAATGGCATAGGACAGATTGCTGTAGCCATGCGGCACCAGCAGCAGGCCGGGGATGGAGAACATCTCCGCCGACAGTACAAACAAGATCACGAACGCCGACAGCAGCGACGGCCAGAGCATCGGCACGATGACGCCTAGAATGGTGCCGCGCGTATGTGCGCCGCACACGGCAGCTGCTTCCTCCAATTCCGGATTCAGACGGTCAAGCGAATGGCGGATCAGCGTGTAGCCATAGGGCACCAGAAACAGCGCCATGATGAACATTGCACCGCCATAGCTGAGGATGTTGATTGTCGGCAGACCAAGGGCTCGCAGCGCCACATTGATCATGCCGGTGTTCGGCTGGCCCAGCGTGATCCAGCCAATCGCGCCAACGAAGGGCGAGATGAAGATCGGCAGCATGATGCCAACCTCTAGAAGCCCCCTGCCCGGCGGTCTTATGCGCGACATGATCCAGGCAAGTGCGACGCCGAACAACGTGCCCAGCAGAGCCACGTGGAACGCGATCTCAAGTGTTGCCATCAGCGGTTTGAGATAGGCAGTGGTCAGAAACACCCGCGCCAAGGCTGTGGTGCCGAAACTCCCGCCCGGACCAGAGCGCAGCGCACCAAGCAGCATCGACAACACCGGCAACCCGGCCAGCGCGAACACCACTGCGAGCAGCAGGAGCGCTGGTAGGTTGCGGGGCAGTCGAAGGCGCGGCATCACTGGTTACTGGTGCATGATGTTGGTGAAGATCTCCTGGTATTTCGGGCTGTTCTCGAACCAGTCCTTCAGATCGGGATGCCAAACCTCGCCGGGCGGGTGATACCAGCTCTCCTTGGCCACCCGCGCGATCCCGGCCCTGGTGTCGTCCAGATTCGTCAGGCTGGAGCGCATCGCGTAGATCGGCCCTTGCATCGCCAAGCCGCCATCGCGGCTGAGCAGCCAAGTGAGCAGCAGACGCGCCGCGTTGGGATGCGGCGATTCGGTGACGATGCCCCAGCCATTGCCCAAGCTCTCCACCATCGGGTTGCTGTAGACGAAGCGAACCGGTGCGCCGGATTCAATCGTGCCGAGGGCAACCGCTTCCCATTGCGCCAGGAACGCAATCGGCTGCTGGCCGGAGATCAACGCATCGCGCGCTTGGGCGGTGTTGAGATAGATTGCCGGATTCTGTGCCTTCAACTGCTTGAGGTAGGGCTCACCCAAGCCCGGCGCGTTCATCACATAAAGCAGCGGGGCCAGCACCACGCCAAATGCCGGTTCCACCAGAGAGATGCGGCCCTTGAAGGCGGGGTCGAGAATGCTCTTCCAATCAACGAGCTTGGCCGCCTCTGCGTCGGTGACGAATTTCGGGTTGTACATCACCACGTAGCGGCTGACATCGGAGTAGTAGATCGACGGTGCGAGCACGGTGGCCGAAGCACCCATGTCTTTCACATTCTCCGGGACCACCGGCACGAAGGCGTGTTGTGCCGCCAACGTGCTGTTCGCCCCGGCATCGGTGCCGGCGAAGACATCGATGCGGTGCACGCCGGCTGCGAGTTCCTGCAACAGGCTTTGCGCGCCGGTGGTGCCCGCCTTGCGTTCCAGGTTCACGTGGATCTTGGGGTAGGCCTTGTTGAAATCGGCCATCAGCGCCTGCATCGCCTCCAAGGGCGAGCTGTATTGCAGTGTGACTTGGCCCTCTTTTTCGGCTGCGGCCACCAAGGCGGGCGTGATCGACAGCTTCTCCTGTGCAAGCACAGGCTGGGTGACGCCACCCAGCAAAGCCACCGCCGCCATCAGGATCTTCTTCATTCTTGTTCTCCCGAGCGTTGCTTTTTGCGCTAGTTGATTCGGCGGCTGCGGCCCGCCCACATCGGATCACTCAACTTCCTGCGGTCCAACTTGCCGGTGGCGTTCATCGGGATTTCGGAAATCACCCGGAACTCCTTCGGCACTTTGTAGCCTGCGAGCCTTTCGCGACAATGCGCGCGCAGTGCTTCATCACTGAACTGCGAGGCATCGCGCGGCACCACGAAGGCGATCACCCGCTCACCCCATTTGTCATCGGGGGCCGAGACCACCGCGGAGGAGAGCACTTGCGGATGGATGTTCATCACGTTCTCAAGTTCCAGCGGATAGACGTTGAACCCGCCCGAGATGATCACGTCGCCCATGCGGTCGCGCAGGAACAGGAAACCGTCCTTCAACTCGCCAAGATCTCCGGTGGACGCCCATTTCCCGCGCAAATCCTCGCGCCCGGTCTCTGTCAGCCTTGCATGTGGCAGCCAAGGGGCGAGAACTTCGATCTCGCCGATGGCGTCTCCGGGCTGGTCCTTCTTGATCCGCACCGCCGCCGACAGAAACGGCCTGCCCGCGCTCTGCCGCAGCACTGGATCACGATGCGAAGCCCCGTCGAGATAGGTGATCGAGCCCCCCTCATGCGAGCCATAGCTTTGGGTGATCTCGGTGTTCGGCAGAAGATCGAGCATCGCATCGACCACCTCAGGCCGCGCGGGGGAGCCGCCATAGAACAGGCGTGCGACGCCGGAAGTCCGCAGCCCTTCCCTCGCCCCGGGATGTTCCAGCAGCGTGTGCATCAAGGTCGGCACCATTTTGAGCAGATAGATCGGCTGAGCGGCGAGGATCGGGGCAACCTGATCGATCTGGAAATTCTCCATCACGATCACAGTGCCAAGCCGCAGGAAGGTCGGGATCACGCTCAGCCCGGCCGCATGTGACAGCGGCGAACCGAGTGTCAGCGTGTTCGCGCCAGGGGCGATCTGCAGGTGCTCCGCCTGCATCGTCACCGCCCGGATCAACCAGGCGCGATGCGACACCAACACGCCCTTGGGCAAGCCGGTTGAACCTGAAGTGAAACGAGCAATCGCGTCTTCATCCTCACGCCCTAGCACCTCCGTCGGACGTCCGGACGAGGCGAGAATGTCATCAAGTGAAAGACCCAGCGGCGGCGCGCCGTCGCGCAGCACGACGCGAATGCCGCTCATCTCCGGCAATTCGCGCAGTTGTTCTGCCTTCTCTTGCGTGGTCACCAGCACGCGCGCGCCGACCAAACGAAGCTGGCGGGTGACTTCGGTGGGCGAGAGGCGGTAATTGCAATAGGTGGCCACCGCGCCCGCGCGCGAACTGCCGAATTGGGCGATGAAAAACTCGACGCAATTGGGCAGATGAATGCCGATGGCATCGCCAACGGCCACGCCGTTCGTCTGCGCCCAAGCGGCAAAGGACGAAACGCCAGAGTCGAGTTGCGCATAGGTGAAGCTGCGCCCGGATTCCCATTCCCGAACCGCGATGCACTCAGGTGCCGCAAAGGCGGCACGGGCGACAACGGAGTCGATCATGGGCATGGCTGCTCGTTCCCCATCTTGTTTTTTTACGCCATTCATTATTGACGGCGATTTGGACACAGGACGTGGTGATCGTCCAGCACCCACTTGGCGCTTGTGCATCGATTGCCTGATTGATAGATTGTCAGACAATTGGAGCATTGAAAATGCCCACGTCCAGTCGTGAACAACATACCGGCATTCAGCCGTCGCTCATCATCGAACGGGTGACATCGACCCTGCGCGAGCAGGTTGTTGCACGGCTGCGGGCGGCGCTGACCGAAGGGGTTTTCCGCCCAGGTGAGCGGATGGTCGAGCGTGATATCTGCGAGCGCCTTAATGTCAGTCGACCGCTGATCCGCGAAGCGCTGCGGCAATTGGACGCTGAGGGGCTGGTTGAGTTGGTGCCGCATCGCGGCCCAGTGGTGCGCAGACTTACCACTGAAGAGGCGACAGAACTCTATGATCTGATGGCGGTGGTTGAGGGCGAATGTGCGCGATATTGCGTCCGCCGTGCCACCGCAGACGATCTTGCCTTGCTGCGCAAACGCACACTGGCACTCGTCGAGGCGCTGCGGGCGCGAGATCGGGGACGGATCGTCAAGAGCAAGAAACTCTATTACGACGCGTTGTTTGCCGCCTGCCATAGCGCGTCCATCGAGTTCTATCTCCGCCAGATCAGCGCGCGGCTCAGCCAGTTCTGGTCGAGTTCGGTGCAGGTACCAGGACGGATCGAGGAAGGCACGGCGGAATTGCTCGCCATTCTCGACGCCATCGAGCGCCGCGACGAGAACGCCGCCTCAGAAGCCGCCCAGATCTTCATCCGTCACGCCCGTCGCCAGCAAGATCTGCGGGCAATAGCAGAAGGGAGCCACCGCGATGCCGTCTGATATGATCGCCGATCTGATGGAACGCCTCCGCCCGCTGCCCGCCGCGACCGTCTACGAGGCCGCTGGCAAACTGGGTGACATGGCCCCGAATATCCGCCCGATGATTCCGGGTGCCCGCCTGCTCGGCCCGGCCTTCACGGTGAAAGCTATGCCGAGTGACAACCTCGTCGTTTTCAAGGCGATTGCCGCAGCTCCGGCGGGTTCGGTGTTGGTGGTAGATGCCGGTGACACCGAACGCTCGACGATCTGGGGCGGCACGTCCACCGTCGCCTCGGTCGCACGCAGATTGTTGGGGCTGGTGACGAATGCGGCGGTGCGGGATTTGGATGAGATTTTGGAGAGCGGATGGCCGGTGTTCGCCGCTGGCGTCTCTGTGCGCGGCGCTTCGAAATCGCATCCGGGCTGGATCGGCATTCCGGTCGTGGTCGGTGGGGTGAACGTCAATCCGGGCGACATCATTTTGGCTGACGCGGACGGCGTGATCGTGATCCCGCCGGATCAATTGGCGACCATCGTGCCGAAGGCGGAAGCCAAACGGGCTGTCGAGATCGACAACGAAGACCGGCTGCGGCGCGGCGAGAGCATTCAATCCGTGATGGGATTTTCGTGAAAGCCGACAACCAAATGTGTGCAACCAACCCGTCATCCTGAGCGAAGCGTCAGGATGACGTTGAATAGAACCAAAGGGACGGAGAACAAGAATGGGTGCCACCATCACCGAGAAGATTCTCTCCCGCGCTGCCGGTCGCCCGGTTGTTGCGGGTGAGACAATCTTTCCCGATCCGGATCTCGTCACCGTTCACGACTGGTACGTGGTCAATTTCGACAAAGCGCTGATGGAACTCGGCGTGCCGAAACTGTTCGACGCCAGCCGTGTGCTGATCTGCACCGACCACGAGCCCATCGCGCTCAGCCGTGAAGCCGCCGCGCGTCAGAAAGCGGTGCGCGAGATCGTCGCCAAATACGGCATCGAGCAGTTCTTCGACAGCGGACGCGGCGGCCACGGCCATGTGTTTCCGATGGAGATGGGCATCGTTCGCCCCGGCATGTTCGTGTTCGCCTACGACACGCATGTGACCAATTACGGTGCCGTCGGAGCTCTTGGCTTCGCGATGGTGACGGAAATCTCTGAAGTCCTGGCATGCGGCAATGTGTGGATCAAGGTGCCGGAGACGGTGCGGGTGAACCTGCACGGCAAACTGCCATTCGGCAGCACATTCCGCGATCTGGCGCAAAAGCTGACGCTCGATCTCGCGGCGGATCTGATCGACTATTCGGTGGTGGAATATGGCGGCCCGGCGATGGCCGGGATCGGCATCGGCGGGCGGCAGACTTTGTGCAACACGCCACTGGAGATCGGCGCGAAATCGGCCATCGTCGAGCCGGATGCCTGGACGCTCGACTATGTCCGAGGCCGCACCGACAAGAAGTTCACCCCGGAGGTGAGTGACCCGGATGCCAAATACAAAGCGGTGTTCGATATCTCGCTGAATGACATCGAACCGCAAGTCGCCGCGCCTCCCCGTCCGGACAATGTGATGGGGGTGAGCAAGGTCGAAGGCATCAAGGTCAATCACGCCTTCATCGGCTCCTGCGCCAATGGCTCCTTCGAGGACATGCAGGACGCGGCGCGCATCCTGAGAGGGCGGCGGGTGCATCCCGACGTGCATCTGCTGATCACGCCGGCCACCAACGAGATTGCGGCGAAGATGGCGTCTGACGGGCTTTATTCGATCTTCGTCGAAGCCGGGGCCACTGTGGGCACGCCGGGTTGCGGACCGTGTGCGTCTGGACGGATCAGCCCGCTTGCCGCCGGTGAGGTGTCGATCAACACTGCAACGCGCAATGACCGTGGCCGCATGGGCGACCCGGGTGCGTCGCTTTACATCGCAGGTCCGCTCACCGTCGCTGCTTCCGCCGTTGCGGGCGAGATCAGCGATCCGCGCAAATTTCTCTGAGGGGGCCATACAGATGGACCTGATCTACGAAGGCAATTGCTGGAAATTCGGCGACAATGTCTCGGTCGACAGCGACATGACCAAGAAGGAGTTCTCCACCCAGCGTGAGACGCGGCACGAGGTGCTGAAGGACTTTCTGATGTGCGGGATCGACCCGGATTTCGCCAAGAAGGTCTCGCCCAACGACATCATCGTGGGCGGCAAACGGTTCGCACAGGGCAATCCGCATATTCAGGGTCTGCTCGGGATCGCCGCAAATCAGATGGGCCTCGTGGTGGAATCGATCCAACGCGGCTCCTATCGCAATGCGATCAATGCGGGTGTTCCTTTCATCTCACACGCCGCAGGTGTGACGCAGGCTTGTGAGACCGGGGACCGGCTGCGGGTGAACTTCACCACCGGCCTGTTCGAGAACCTAACACGCGGCGCCGCGCATCAATACACGCCGCTTTCGACTGATCTTCTGGAGACCATCCGGATTGGCGGTTGGAAGCCGATGGTAAAATTGCGGTTGCAGAAGATGGGGCTGATCCCCGCCTGATTGCCGCCAACGATAAACAAAAACCGGGAGAAACGCCGATGAAACGCCGCACAATCCTGACCACCGCTCTCGCAGCCCCCGTCGTGTTCGCGGCCGGTCGCGCACGCGCCGCCACCAAGATCATCGTGGGCGATCCGAGCCCCGCCGAGGGCGCTGTTGGCCGCACCGAGGCTTTGTTCAAGCAACTCGCCGAGAAATATTCGGGCGGCGAGTTGGTGGTGGAGGTCTATCCAAACAGCCAGCTTGGCACGTTCGATACGATGGCCACCCAGATGAAGGTCAATCTGGTCAACGTGATGTTCATCCAGCCCGACGCGCTGGGTGGGCAGGTGCCGATTGTGACGGCCAATGCGTGGCCGTTCACCTTTGCCAATCAGGACGACATGCTGAAGGCCTGGAACGGCAAAGGTGGGCAGGCGCTGATCACCGAGGTGGAGAAGCGCAGCGGTTACCGGATGATCGCACCATCGTGGAACACTGCACGCTGGGTCTACACCACCCGCCAGGCCAAATCGCTCGACGATCTGAAGGGGATGAAGATCCGCGTGCCCGGCACGGCAATCTATGTGAACCAAGCCAAGCTGATGGGCATGTCGCCGATCCCGATGAGCATCGCGCAGACCTTCACCGCCATGCAGCAGGGCGTGGTGGAAGGCATCGAGGGTGCGATCACCGACATGGCGTCGCTGTCGATGCAGGATGTGTCGAAATCGGTGGTCAAAACCGGCCACGTGCTTTCGCCCAAGGCCTTCCTGACTTACGGCAAATTCGTCGACAGCCTGTCGCCGAAGAGCAAGGAAGCTTTCATGCAGGCGGCGCATGAGGCATCGGCCTATTTTGGCGACATCTCCAAGGCTGATGAGAACGTGCTGATCGAGAAGTTCAAGGCCAAGGGCGTGAATTTCGTCGAACCTGGCCGGACCCTGGCCGAGATGCAGGCGTTGATGCAGCCAATGCAGACGCAGTTGCCCGAAGTCTACGAGTGGGCGCAAAAGCTGGTGGCGGGCTAACGTCGCCATGGCGCAGGACAATACCCCGCCCGGACCGATCACCCGCATGCTCGGCTGGTCGCAATTCGCCACAGAAGTGCTGGGCGGGGTGCTGGTGGCGATCAGTCTGGTCGCGGTCGCGATCCAGATCGTCATGCGCTATGGCTTCAACAACGCCAATACATGGTCCGACACGCTCGCCTCCGCTTCGCTCGCCTGGATCGCCTTCCTGGCAGCGACGGCGGCGGTGCGCAGTGATCGCAATCTCGCCGTCCGTTTCGCGGTGATACGTCTGCCAGCATTCTGGCAGCGCGTGGCGCAGACGGTCACCCATCTGGCGATCCTCGGCTTCGCGTTGATCCTCATGATATCTGGTGGTGAACTGATGGAACTGACCACCGATTCAAACGTTGAGGGCTTTCTGTTTCCCGCCAGTTGGGGGCAGATCTACTCGGTCTCGGTGATCTCGGGGGTGCTGATGACGCTGTATTCCATCGAGCACCTTGTTGCGATGTGGCGAGGCAAACGATGATCGGCGGTGCGGTTCTTCTCAGCTTTCTGGCGCTGCTGCTGACCGGCATCCCGCTGGTGTTCAGCCTCTGTCTGGCCGCCCTGTTGGGGACGGTGCTGATGGGGATTCCGAGCTTGTCGGTGGTCTCGTTGCAGATTTTCGAGGGGCTGAACTCGTTTCCGCTGGTCGCCATTCCGCTGTTTCTGCTGATGGCGCAGTTGATGACAGTGGGCGGTGTGACGAACGCACTGGTGCGGTTTGCAACGTCGCTTGCAGGCCATATCCGTGGCTCGCTCGCACTGGGCAACGTGACAGCGTCCACGCTGCTCGCGGGCGTCACTGGCTCGTGTCTGGCCGACACCACGGCCATTGGCTCGATCATGATTCCGGCGATGATCGAAGAGGGCTATCCCCCTGCGTTTGCCGGTGCGGTGACAGCGGCGGCGAATATCGTGGGGCCGATTGTGCCGCCATCGACGCTGATCGTGATTTACGGCTTCGCCTCCGGGGCGTCGATCACGTCGATGTTCCTGGCCGGGATCGTGCCGGGATTGCTGTTGTCGCTGAGTTTTGGCGTGCTGACCTATCTGAAATCGGCGCGCAACGGCTATGGCGCGATGAATCACGGCTTCAATTTGAAGGTGACGCTGCTCGCTTTGATCGAAGCGCTGCCTGCCCTGGTGGTGCCTGCATTGATTGTGGCGGGCGTGGTGGGCGGCGTTTTCACCGTCTCGGAATCGGCCGCCGCGGCGGCGAGTTACGCGCTGCTCTACACCATCGGGATCGGCATGGCGCGCGGCCATGTGGATTGGCGCGGCATCGCCCAGGCATTTCGACGGACGGCCAATGACACCGGCACGGTGATCATCATGGTCGGTGCGTCCAACCTGCTATCCTGGGTGTTGGCGCGCAGCCAATTGCCGCAGCAGGTCGCCGCCAGCATGATGGGATTCAGCCAGTGGGAGACGCTGGCGATGATCAATGTCGTGCTGCTGATCTTCGGCATGTTCCTCGAACCGGCCCCTGCCCTGTTGCTGGCCTGCTCAATCCTGCTGCCACTGGTGCGCAGCCTCGGAATCGACATCATCCATTTTGGGATCATGATGATCGTCAATCTACAGATCGGCGTGATCATGCCGCCGCACGGGGCCTCGGCGCTGATCTGCTCGCGGATGGCGGGGATCAGTTTCGAGAGGCAAATTCAGGCGCTGGTGCCGTTCATATTGCTTGGATTGGTGACGGTGATCCTGGTGACCTATGTGCCGTTTCTGACGCTGTGGTTGCCGAGCCTGCTGTAGCGGCGATCAGTCAAAACCCCGAAAGACCGTGAACGCCTCGGCAGGCTCTCGCGGCGTGCGGAATTGGTTCACCGGCTGGCTGGTGTCCTCGTAGCCGAGCGACATCCCGGCGAACATCATCAGATGCTCGGGCGCATTGAGGAATTGTGGCACGGTGATCGGCCAGTTCGCCCAGATCTCCTGTGCGCAGGTTGCCAATCCGCGTTCGACACAGAGCAGCATGAAGGTCTGCATAAACAGGCCCATATCCACCCATTGCGGCGGGCCGACCCGGCGGTCGAGCAGGAAAAACAGGCCGACGGGCGAGCCGAAGAAGGAATAATTCAACTCGATCAGATGCTGCTGTTCCTGCGCCTTGTCGGGATGTTTCATCGCCTCGTTGCGCATGATCGCGGCAACGCGGCGGCGGGTACGCAACGGCTCCCAGAGTTTGGGCGGATAGACATCATATTCCGGCGTCTCTGTCTCGCCAGCATCGAGCTTGGACTTGATTAGTGCCTTAAATTTGGCCAGCGGACCGCCGGTCAGCGCATAGACATGCCAGGGCTGGAGATTGCCGCCGGACGGCGAATGGCTCGCCAAATCGAGCAATTCCTTCAACAGTGCGCCCGGCACCGGGTCCGGCTTGAAGGCGCGGGCGGAATGGCGCTGGCGTACGGCATCCATCACATTCATGGTCACTTCAGTCCTTACAGGTTGCGCATCGCCAATTCGACCGATGCCGTGGCATCTCTCGAGACCGGGCTGCCGTCATCCTTGGTCACGTTCAAGCTGATATGGGCGAGCGAGCGGCCCGCCTCTTGGGATTTCCCGACAACCACGCCGGAGAGGACGATCTTGTCGCCCTCGAAGACGGTCGAGCGTTGGCGGTAGCTCAACCGCCGCACGAAGGCGTCGCGCCCGCCCCAGTTCATCAGCATGCCGGACATCAGGGCGCCCAGCATCTGCCCGTCCATGAACGGTGCAGGCATGCCCACTTTCTTCACGAATTCCGGGTCATAATGGTAGCGGTGAAAATCCCAGGTCGCCCCTGCATACATCACCAAAGCGGCCAGAGAGGTGGTGAATTCCAGGTTGGGCAGCGCGTCACCAACCGTCACGTCTTCGAAGAAATGCTGCGAGAGTTCGGTCATGGCGCGTAGACATTCGTTTCGCGATTGGTGGCGAGCAGTTCGCCTCGCTGATTGATGTAACGCGCCTCTGAAATGACGAACACCAACGAGCCTTTCTGTTTGGACGGGCGCTCGTAGATATCGAGCAAGGTCCAGGTGACATCGACGCGGTCATCTGGCCTGACCGGCTGGTGGAATTCGTATTCATTACCGCCGCGGATGAAGCGGCCATTGCCGATCGGCAGATCCCAGTGATGGCCGATATAGCCATCCGCGTTGGGCTTTTGCTGGACGATTTGATTGGTCTCGCAGACCAAGGTGGGCGGCGCGATCACCCCGCCATGCCGGCTCGCGGTGGCGTAGTCTTGGTCGTGGTAGATCGGATTGTCGTCCTGCAAGGCGAGCGCGAAATAGCGGAAACTGGCAGCCCCCAGCGATTCAGGCGCGTGATAGGTGACCTGTCGCCCGACCCAACTCAGCAATTCGGGCGTGAGCCGGGTCATGGCATGCTGCCCAAGGTGGCAATCGCCTCGATCTGGATTTTGCAGCCTGGCCTGGGCAATGCGGACATGATGACACCCGTGGCGGCCGGATACGGGGCGGCGAAGGTCTCGCGCCGCACAGTGGCGGTGTCGCGATAGGCGGCCAGCGCATCCGGCGTGATGAACTCGGTGGTCTTGACGACGCAATCGAGTGACGAGCCTGCTGCGATCAGCTTCTCGGCGATCTCGCGATAGGCCAGTCGGCATTGCTCCACGATCCCGTGTCCGGCCGGATCGCCCTCGGCGAAGACGGATACCAGCTTGGCCGTGGTGGCGGTGATGTTGGCCACGCCTTCGATCTCGATCAGCGCCGCATCGCGCAGCAGGCGTTCGACCGGAATGATGTTGATCTGCGGCTTTTGCGGCACAAGTTCGGCCAAAACCGCCTCAAGCTGCGCCATTTGCGGCTTTGCCGCTGGCGTCAGATACAGGCCGAGTCGGGTGATGTCCTTGAAACCGAGTGAGCGCGCCTCCAGCACATAGCGCATCTTGTCGAAAATCAACCGCGCCTGCGCCGCCAGATCGCCAGTGACGACCATCGCGTTTGACGCCTTGTCGTGGATGACGGCGGTTGAGCCCGACATGAACACCCGGTCGGCGGCTTCGATCCCGAGCGAGAAGGTGAAACGCCGATAATCGAAGAACGGATATTCAGCCGGCTCAACCGCCTTGCGCGACATTCTATTTGCCCTTCCAGACCGGGCGACGCTTCTCGGCATAGGCCTTCAACGCCTCGCGGTGATCCTCGGTGTCGCGCACCACGCGCTGGGCGCGTTCGGTGAAGCGGACGGCGTCGTCCAATGATTGGTAGAGCGACTCACCAAGAGCGAGCTTGAAAGCCTGCACGGTGATCGGCGGGCAATTCTCAATGATCTCCATAGCGATCTTGCGGCACGCTGGGATGAGTTCCGATGACTCGACGAGTTCAGTAATGAACCCAATCCGCAACGCTTCCTCGGCGGTGATCGTTCGGCCGGTGACGCCCCATTCATAGGCGCGCGCGTAGCCGATTATCTGCGGCATCAAGGCAAGGCTCGCATCATCCGGCACGATGCCGCGACGGACGAACACCCAGCCATAGCGCGAGCCAAGTGCGCCGATGCGGATATCGCATCCGGCGGCGATGCCAAGGCCGGAGCCGATGGCGGGGCCGTTGATCGCAGCGATGGCGGGTTTTGACATCCGGCGCAGAAGGGTGACGACACGTCGGATATCGGCTTCTTGCGGATAGAGTTGCTCGCGCAACGTCGGATCCGGCGGTTCGAGCGATTTCCCTTCCGCTGTCATCCGTTTGATGTTGCCGCCGGAGCAGAAGATCGTCCCCGATCCGGTGAGGATCATCACCCGCGCCGCCGGATCACCCTCGATGCGGTCGAATTCCGTGATCAATTCCTGGTTCATGATCCAGTTGACCGCGTTTTTCGCCTCCTGGTGGTCAATCGTGACGAGCACGATGCCGGAAGAATCCTGTTCGGACTTAATAAATTGGTAGCTCATGCCGCTCCGTCCCGCGAAATTCGTTCATATTGTTCTTGAGGAGATCCGCCAGCACACGGCGGTGATAGGCCGCGTCGCCATAGGCCGCCATCGCGGCGATTGCGCGGTGGTAGAAGAGTTCGAGCGGGTAATCCCGGTAATAGGCAATCGCGCCATGCACCTGATGGGCAATCCGCGTGATCCCCGGCACCGCCGCACTCGTCTTCGCCTTGGCAATCGCCACCTCGCGCAGCCCTAAGGTCGAATTGCCCTGCCAAGCCAGCAGGCGACAGACGACGAGGTCGCGATACATCTCGGCGCAATGGTGATGCACGCCTTGGAAACTTCCGATCGGTTTGCCGAACTGGATGCGGGTTTTGGCGTAGTCGAGCGTGAGGTCCAGCGAAGCTTGGCCGATGCCGACGAGTTCGGACGCCTTAAAGGCGGCACCGCGCAGGATGAGTTCCTGCAGATGCGGCCAGCCGCCATCGATCTCGCCGATGATCTGATCGCTGCTGATCTCGACACCGTCGAACTTCACTTCCCACAGGCTCTCACCACCCGCCGCGCGCAGGCGTTGCAGTTGAACACCGGACTCCTTGGGTGAAACCATCACCAGCGTGATCGCGTCCGGGCTCCTGCCGGAGCGCGCGGCGCAGATAATCTGGTCGGCGCGTTTGGCGTCGCGCACGAAGAGCTTGGTGCCTGAGAGTTCGAACCCGTTGCCACGTCGGGCGAGCGTGGTCTGGATGTGCTCGCTGCCAATCTGGCCGCCCGGCTCCAGAAGTGCCGTGGTGAGCACGGCATTGCCCTCGGCAATCGCCGGCAGCCACTCGGATTTTTGTGTGGTCGAACCCGCCCGAAGCATCAGCATCCCCGCCTCAATCACTGTCGAGAACAACGGGCTTGGGATCGCGCTCTGGCCCAGGGCCTCGACGATCAGGCCGAGTTCGGTTGAGCCGACACCGGCCCCGCCATATTCCTCCGGGAAAGCGGCACCCACCCAGCCCATCTGCGCCATCTCTTGCCAGACCGCCTCGTCGAAGCCGGTCTCGCTCTCCTCCAGTTTGCGGATCTGCGCTTGTGTAAGGGCGGATTTGGCGAATTTGAGCGCCGTCTCCTGCAGCATCGTCTGGTCGTCGTCGAGGGTGATATCCATGATGACCTACCGTGGCAGCCCAAGACCGCGCTGGGCGATGACATTGCGGGTGATGTCGAAACCGCCAGCGGCGAACTGAAAATAGAGATGGTCGCGATATTCCAGCTCCACCTCACCAGCCAGCGCCGCATGCGCCGAGCCAGCGCGCAGCGGGGCGTAAGGGCCAAGCATTTCCATGCCCACCTCATCCAGCAGCCGGGATGTCTCGCGTTTGATCAACAATGCCGTCGAGGTTTCGTGCTGCGGTCGCAATCCGCGCGCATGCATCGAGGCAAGCCAGTAGACCCCGAGCTTGGCGGCCTCGGCCTCGATGGCCAGCCCGACCAGCTTGTCGCAG
>CAITEF010000227.1 GCA_903891315.1 uncultured Rhodospirillales bacterium
ACCGCCTCGGGCGGCCCATTCCGCAACGCTTCTGTCGAGGAGATGCGGGCCGCCACGCCGGAGATGGCGCTCAAGCATCCGGTCTGGACGATGGGGGCAAAAATCTCCATCGATTCGGCCACGATGATGAACAAAGGCCTCGAAGTGATCGAAGCCGCCCGCCTGTTCGCCATGCCGTCCGAACAAATCGACGTGATCGTGCACCCGCAAAGCACCGTGCACGGCATGGTCTGCTACGCCGACGGCTCGGTTCTGGCCCAACTCGGCAGCCCGGATATGCGGGTGCCGATTGCATCCTGCCTCGCCTGGCCGTCGCGGATCGCAACTCCCGCGCCGAAGCTTGACCTGATCAAACTGGGCAAGCTCGAATTCTCCGAGCCCGACCCGATCCGCTTCCCCGCCTTGCGTCTGGCCCGCGAGGCACTTCTGGCCGGTGGTGGCGTGCCCGCCCTGATGAGTGCGGCCAACGAGATTGCGGTTGAGGCGTTCCTGAACAAGCAAATCGGCTTCCTCGATATTGTCGGCGTCGTTGATGAGGTGATGCAGGTGATGGGCTATCGCGAGGCTGACAGCATCGAGGCGGTGATCGCCATCGATGCCGAGGCACGTGCGCGTGCGGCGGAGTATTGCCATGCGCGGGTTGCCCAGACCGTCTGAAGAGGCCAAATAGTCGTCGTCCTGTTGATCGGATCAAGCCGTGTTGGAAATGCTGCCGACCTATATCCGCACCCCGCTGGCGTTTGCCGTCGTGCTTGGCGTGCTGGTGTTCATTCACGAACTCGGCCACTACCTCGCCGCCCGCTGGCGCGGCGTCTATGTCGAGGCGTTCTCCATCGGCTTCGGCAAGAAGCTGCTGGGCTGGACAGATTCAGTGGGCACCGAATGGAAGCTCTGCGCCTTGCCTCTCGGCGGCTACGTGAAGATGCATGGCATGGAGCAGCCCGAGGAAGTCACCGATGAGGTGCGGGCGAATTGGAAGCCCGGCCAAACTTTCCACGGCAAGCCGGTGCTGTCGCGGATGATCGTCGTCGCCGCCGGGCCGATTGCCAATTTCCTGCTCGCCGCCGTGCTGTTCTCGCTGCTGTTCTTCGCCACCGGGCGTCCGGTGAGCGACCCGGTGATCAGCGAAGTCGTGGCCGAAAGTGCGGCAGCCAAGGCCGGGCTGTTGGCGGGTGATCGTATTCTCACCATCGCGGGCCAGAAGATCACCACCTTCGAGGATGTGCAGAGAATCGTCGGCCGCAGCGCGGGCATGCCTTTGGCAGTGTCGCTGGAACGTGACGGCAAGACGCTCGACGTGACAGCAACCCCCAAAGCCACTGGCGCGAACGGCATTCTCGGCATTCGTGGCTCGAAGGTGACCTATGAGCCGGTCTCGGCGGTGGACGCGATTCCGGAAGGGGTTGCGCAGACCTGGAAGGTCGGCGTGCAGACGCTGGGCGGGATCTGGCAGATGATCTCCGGCCAACGCGGCTCGGATGAATTGGGCGGGCCGTTGCGGATCGCCCAGCTTTCGGGACAGGTGGCGCAGCTGGGGTTTGCCTCGCTGGTCAGTTTCATCGCGGTCCTGTCGGTCAATCTCGGATTGCTCAATCTGTTCCCTATCCCGGTGCTGGATGGCGGGCATTTGGTGTTCTTCTGCCTTGAAGCCCTGCGCGGCAGGCCGTTGTCGGAGCGCGCGCAGGAGATGGGCCTGCGGGCTGGGTTCGCCTTGCTGGTGGGCCTGGGCGTGTTTGCAACCTGGAACGATCTCTCCCATTTCGGCCTGTTTGGCTGGATCTCCAAGCTGGTGGGGTGATTGGTCGATTGCCTCACAATTTCTTGTCGAGAGATTTGGAAATTTGTGGAGTGGTCGCAAACCTCTTGCCGCGAGAAATAGATGTCGAATTGCACAATGACAGGCGTTGACTATTTACGAATGTTTATGCTGTCATTTGTAAGGGGCATCGTCTTGGAGCGAAAAATGGGATTGCGATCCGCTGGGCGTCTGGCGGCTATTGGGTTGTGTGTTGCGGGCCTTGGCTCTGCGAAGCCTGCCCATGCCGATGTCAACA
>CAITEF010000228.1 GCA_903891315.1 uncultured Rhodospirillales bacterium
CATCCAGGACATGGGGGCTGCCGGTCTCACCTCCTCCTCGGTCGAGATGGCGGGCAAGGGTGGCGTGGGCATTGAACTCATTCTCGACAACGTGCCGCAGCGCGAGACCGAGATGACGGCCTATGAGATGATGCTCTCCGAGAGCCAGGAGCGCATGCTGATCGTCATCCGCCCCGACCGCGAAGACATCGCACGGGCGATTTTCGACAAATGGGATCTCGATTTCGCCGTCGTCGGCCACATCACCGACACCGGGCGCATCGTCGTCAAGCACAAGGGCGTGGTGGAAGCCGATATCCCGCTCGACCCGCTGGCGGAGCAGGCCCCGCTCTATACTCGTCCCTGGGTCGAAACGTCGAAGCCCGCGCCATTGGGCGAAGTGGCCGATCCGGTTGGCATCAAGGCCGCGCTGATCAAGCTGATCGGCTGCCCCGATCTCGCCTCGCGCGCTTGGATCACCGATCAATATGACAGCACGGTGGGCGGTCAGACCGTCAAACGCCCCGGTGCCGCCGACGCCGCCGTGGTGCGGATTGAGGGCCATAAGCGGGCGCTGGCGATCACCACCGATTGCACGCCGCGCTACGTGCAGGCCGATCCCGAGATGGGCGGCGCGCAGGCAGTGGCCGAGACGTGGCGCAACATCACCGCCGTCGGAGCGCTGCCGCTGGCGATCACCGACAACATGAATTTCGGCAACCCACAAAAGCCGGAAATCATGGGGCAGTTTGCGACAGCCATCCGTGGGATGGCCGCAGCGTGCCGAGCCTTGGACTACCCGGTCGTCTCCGGCAACGTGTCGCTCTACAACGAGACCGAGGGACGCGGCATTCTGCCGACGCCAGCGATTGGTGGCCTCGGCGTGCTGGAGGATGCGGCCCATGCCGTGGGTCTGGCGCTCAAGCCCGGCCTGTCGCTGGTGCTGATCGGCGAGACGGCGGGACATCTCGGCCAGTCGCTATGGCTACGCGAGATTCTGGGCCGCGAAGAAGGCCCGCCGCCGGTGGTCGATCTCGCAGCCGAGCGTCGCAATGGCGATTTCGTGCGTGGGCAGATTCTGGCCGGCGCCGTTGCGGCCTGTCACGACGTCGCGGATGGCGGGCTGCTGGTGGCGATTGCCGAGATGGCGATGGCCGGTGGCGTGGGCGCTGTGATCTCCACGCCCCCGAGCGGTGCTGCGCATGGTTTCTGGTTCGGTGAGGACCAGGCGCGCTATGTGCTGGCGGTTGCCAATCCCGACGCGGTGCTGTCAGCGGCCACACAGGCGGGCGTGCCTGCCATGCGGCTCGGCAAATCGGGCGGAGACAGTTTGCAATTGGCTGATGCTGTCACAATATCGGTGGCAGGTTTGGTGCGCGAGAATGCGCGCTTCTTCCCAGAATGGATGGATGCAATCTGATGGCGATGCAGGCCGCTGAAATCAAAGCTCTGATCGAGGCTGCCCTTCCGGATGCGAAGGTGGTCATCGAGGATCTGGCTGGCGACGGGGATCACTACGCTGCCAATGTGGTCAGCGAGACGTTCCGTGGCATCAGCCGGGTGAAACAGCACCAGATCGTCTACGCGGCCCTGCGCGGTCGGGTGGGCGGGGAATTGCATGCATTGGCTCTGCAAACATCTACGCCAGAATAAGGAGACCAAAGATGACCGATGTCACCGCCCGCATTCAGAACGAAATCACCACCAACCCGGTGATGCTCTACATGAAGGGCAACGCGATGTTCCCGCAATGCGGGTTCTCCGCCCGCGTGGTCCAGATCCTCACCCATCTCGGCGTGCCCTTCGCCTCGGCGAACGTTCTGGAAGACGCTGAGCTGCGCGAAGGCATCAAGACGTTCTCGAACTGGCCGACAATCCCGCAGCTCTATGTGAAGGGCGAATTCATCGGCGGCTGCGACATCGTCACCGAGATGTTCCAGACCGGCGAGCTGCAAAAGACCTTCGCCGATGCTGGCCTCCCTGTGAAGGCACAGGCTTAAGTTTTTTACAATCCGTCATTGCGAGCGAAGCGTGGCAATCCAAGAGCCAAGAGGACGGCTCTACAACTTCTGGATTGCCACACTCCGCTTGCAATGACGGATTGGGGAAAACTTACAACGACAACCCACCATCGATCAGCAACGCCTGACCGCTGACAAACTGCGATTCATCGCTGGCGAGATAGACCGCTAGTGCCGCGATCTCCTCTGGCGTGCCAAGCCGCCCCATCGCCTGCCGCGCCACGAAATCCGCCCGCGCCTTCTCCACCGAGCCCGCCGCCGCCGCATTGGCGGCGATCCGCTCATCGAGTGAGGGGGATTGCACGGTGCCGGGGCAGATCGCGTTGCAGCGGATGTTCTGCTTCACATATTCCACCGCCACTGACTTCGTCAGCCCGATCACCGCCGCCTTGCTGGTGCCGTAGATGAAGCGGTTCGGGATGCCCTTCACCGAGCTACACACCGAGGCGATATTGACGATCGAGCCGCCGCCACGGCTCAGCATGCCGGGCAGGAAGGCCTGGATCATGTGGAACTGCGCCCGCGCATTGAGGTTGAAGGCGAAGTCCCAATCGGCGTCGGTCGCCTCCAGAATGCTGCCCTGATGCACCAC
>CAITEF010000229.1 GCA_903891315.1 uncultured Rhodospirillales bacterium
AGTCATTATCTGTTCGAGCCCGAGTTCTGTAACCCGGCCTCGGGGTGGGAGAAGGGACAGGTCGAGAAGAACGTCCAGGATGCACGCCGCCGCTTGTGGCCGCCGATGCCCAGCTTCCCGGACCTTGATGCGCTGAACGCGTGGCTTGAAGTGCGCTGCATCGCGCAATGGGGGCAGATCGTGCATGGTGTTCTGCCCGGCACTGTCGCCGATGTGCACGCCGGGGAGGTTGCAAGTCTGATGCCGCCGGGCCGCCCCTTCGACGGCTTTGTCGAGCACACCAAGCGCGTATCGCCAACCTGCCTGGTGACGTTGGAGCGCAACCGCTACAGCGTGCCGGCGTCCTTTGCCAACCGGCCGGTGTCCTTACGGGTCTACCCCGAGCGGATCGTCATCGCCGCCGAGGGCCGGATCCTGTGCGAACATGGCCGGATCATTGCACGATCCCATCATCTGCCAGGGCGGATCGTCTATGACTGGCGGCACTATCTGGCGGTGATCCAGCGCAAGCCTGGCGCCCTGCGTAACGGAGCACCGTTCACCGAGATGCCCGATGCGTTCAGGCAGCTCCAGGGCCATCTGCTGAGGCGCCCCGGCGGTGATCGCGAGATGGTCGAGATCCTGGCGCTGGTGCTGCAGCACGATGAACAGGCGGTTCTCTGCGCGGTTGAGTTGGCTCTGCAGGCAGGGGTTCCCACCAAGAACCATGTGCTCAACATCCTGCACCGGCTGACCGACGGCAAGGCACCTCCTGCATCACCGATCGATGCCCCCCAGGCGCTGCGCCTTCACCAGGAGCCAGTCGCCGATGTCGGGCGCTACGACAACCTGCGGGAGATGCGTCATGCGTCATGATCCCGCCAGTGCCGCTGTGGAGGTGATGCTACGCTCCCTCAAGATGTATGGCATGGCCCAGGCTGTCGGCGAGCTCATCGAACAAGGCGCCCCGGCGTTCGATGCCGCCGTGCCGATCCTCTCGCAGTTGCTCAAGGCCGAGATGGCCGAGCGCGAGGTCAGGTCCATCGCCTACCAGATCAAGGCCGCCCGGTTCCCGGCCTACAAGGATCTGGCAGGCTTTGACTTTGCGTCGAGCGAAGTGAACGAGGCCCTGGTCCGGCAGCTGCATCGTGGCGACTTCATCGACGGCGCCGACAATGTGGTGCTGATCGGTGGTCCGGGAACCGGCAAGACCCACATGGCCACCGCGCTCGGTGTTCAGGCGGTCGAGTATCACCGCAAGAAGGTCCGGTTCTTCTCTACGGTCGATCTGGTCAACGCGCTCGAACAGGAAAAGGCCATGAACAAGGCGGGCCAGCTTGCCGAGCGCCTGCTGCGTCTCGACCTCGTCATCCTCGACGAGCTGGGATACCTGCCGTTCAGCCCGTCAGGCGGGGCGCTGCTGTTCCATCTGCTCAGCAAACTCTACGAACGCACCAGCGTCGTTATCACCACCAACCTCAGCTTCAGCGAATGGGCCGACGTGTTCGGCGATGCCAAGATGACCACCGCCCTGCTGGACCGGCTTACCCATCACTGCCACATCCTCGAGACCGGAAACGACAGCTTCCGGTTCAGAGCCAGCTCCGCTGCCCCAAAAACCAGAAAGGAGAAAACGCCC
>CAITEF010000230.1 GCA_903891315.1 uncultured Rhodospirillales bacterium
CAGACCGCCGGGGTCAAGGTCGTCATCTCCTATGCCTATTTCGAGACGACGAGCGGCGCCCGCATCATCGCCTACAACCAGCTGATGGGATCGTCGCCGATCTTTCGGCTCAATCTCGGCAACAGTTATCAGGGCAACAAGCTGGCGCTGAGCCTTTACCAGTGCATCCCAACCAAGACGACCTGGGAGTTCAAGAACGAGGATTTCACCATCCCGGACTTCGAATACTCCGCCTTCGCCGACAGCCTCGGCCGGGTGTTCGACTGGTCGAGCGATCAGGCGTGAGAATGCCATGACGGACCTCGAGAAAGCCCACCTCACCGAACTGATCTGTCTCGCCCGCGGACGCGGCGCGACGGGAGCCGAGATCGCCGCCGTCTTGCGCGCGGAAGCGGACCATCTCGACCAATCGGCGCCAGCGCCATCAACGGAACCCACTCAACAGGACAGCAAACATGGCTGACGATCGCAGCATCACCCTGGGCGGCCAGGATTTCCCGATTGCTCCACTGACGCTGGGCGCTATGCGCCAGGCAGGACCCGCCTTCACGCGCATCGGCATCGACAGCTCCGAAGGCATGGGCGCGCAGGCCACGATCATCTACCTCGCCATGCATGCGGCCAATGCCGCGGTCACCCCAGCGGATGTCGATTCAATCGTCGGTGTTACCTTCCCAGAACTGAAGGCAGCGGTGGAGAAGGTGGCGCTGCTGATGGGCGTCGAAATGCGGAAGATCGAGCCGGGGGAAGCCCCGCCGGCGATAGCGCCGGCAGCCTGAGCGATCTCGACTGGACTGAGGTCTATGGCAGCCTGATGACCGGCTGTGGCTACACGCCCGCCGAGATCGATGCGCTGCCTTTCCCCGCCTATCTCGACCTCCTCGCATACTGGCGCCGGAACCCACCTGCCCATCTGCTGCTGAAGTGGTTCGTCGGCCACAAGGCTTGATCCATGACCACCAACATCGCTGTCAGCATCAGCGCCGACGTCACCAGCTTGACCGCCAAGCTGGCGGTGGCGAAGGCAGACCTCTCGGCCACCACGGCCGAATTGCGCAACATGGCCGCCCAGATGCGAGCGGCAGGTGCCTCGGCGTCGGAGGACCTCAAGGCTGGCCTGAGCCAGACTGCTGCAGCGGCGGCTTCGGCACAGGCCAGCGTCGCCAGGCTGCGCAGCGAATTGCATGCGGCGAAGGCACCGATGGAGGGCGTGTCGGCGGCTGGCGAGCATCAGGCCGGCGTGTTCCGCGAGAAGCTGGTGATCGCGCACGAGGCGCTGACCGGCTCCTACAAGCGGATGGCTGGCTCGATGATGGTGCTGACCGAGCGTACCGGCAGCCTGGCCGGCGCTTTCGGCACGCTGCTGTCGCCCACCACGCTGATCGTGGCTGGCGTCGCTGCGGTTGCCGGTGCGTTTATCGAGATGCTCAGTGCCGCCGAGCGGTGGAGCGAGGCTTTCGGCCAGATCAAGGCGGCGATGGACGCCACCGGCCAGGGTTTCGACTACAGCCGCGACCGGATCGGCTCCTACATCGATCAGCTGCGCCAACTTCATGGTGTGACCACCACCACGGCGACCGAGATGGTCGCGGCCTTCGCCCAGCAGCGCGATATCGGCGTCGAATCCTATGTCGGCCTGGGCCAGGCTGCGGCCGGCTACGCGCGCGTGACGGGCAGTGATGTCAAGAAGGCGAGCGAGGAACTGATCACCGTCCTGAACGGTGGCTATGACAGCATCGCCAAGCTTGATCAGCGCTTCTCGTTCCTGTCGGTCACCCAGGCCAAGGCGATCCATGATTTCGAGGAGAACGGCCAAAAGGCGCAGGCGCTGGCGGTCGCGATCGAGGCGCTGCAGGCCAAGTTCGGGCCGCTGATCAATGACGGCCTGACGCCGATGCAGAAGGCCAGCAACGACGTCAAATCTGCTTGGGATGATCTGACACGGTCGATCAGCGAGTCCGCCTGGGCGAACCGCTTCAACGCCAATCTGGCCAGCATCATGAAGTCCATGGCCGGATGGATCGACAGCATGGGCAAGGCCAAGCAGGCGGTGGCCGACCTCAATGCCGCCGTGCCGACCGCGCCCGCCGTGGCTGGCCCTGCCATGGTTGGTCCCGCGTCCGTCTCCGCTGGCCCCGCGGTGTCCAACGCCGACGCCGAGCATCTGCGAACCCTGCGCGAGATCCAGGACGAGAATTTCAGGCTCAAGGCCGATGACGCCGAGCGGGATCGCATCAAGCAGCAACTCGCGCGCGACGAGGAGGCTCTGAAGACCGCGACCGGCGGTGAGGCAGCTCTGATCCAGGACAACATCGCCCTGCTGCAACGTCAGCAGCGCGAGATGAACAACCGTGTCGGCGCCGGCCAGTTGCAATCGCTGCGCGACGAGTTGGAACAGGAACTGGTGCAGCGCCGGCTGGTCGGCGAGCAGCAGAAGCAATACGAGCTGAAGTTCTGGCAGGACCACCTCGCCCAGGTGCAGGCCGGATCGCGGGCCGAGCTTGATATCCGCAAGCAGATCGCCTCCCTGCAGCACGACACGGACACCAAGTCCCTGTCCGACGAATGGGCGAATTTCTCCGAGACCATGCGCCTCAAGATTGAGGCGTCGAGGAGCAATGTCGGCCAGCAGTTGGCACTTGCGCAGCAATGGGTCGAGAAGGGTCGCTCGCTCTACGGTGACGACATCAAGGCCTACAAAACAGCACTCGACGAGAAGACCCGCCTGCTGCAGCAGCAGATGCAGGACGACCAGAAGATCCGCCAGATCGCGCTGGCGAGCCGGGCGGAGATCGCCAAGATCGATCTGGCCGGAGCGCCCGCGCCGAAGGGCAAAGGGGCCAACAGCCTGGTGAACTGGCTGTTCGGCGATCTCGATGGCGAAGGGGCAAAGGCCGAGCTTGACCGCCGGATGAACGCACTCAAGCTGGAATTTCAGGCCAAGCAGGCCGAGTTCCAGGCCATCACCGCCGATCCGAACAGCACAGCAGTGCAGATCGCAGAAGCGCAGGCCAAGCTGGCGGCGGTGCAGGAGCAGTATGCGGTCGACACCGCCAATCTGAACAAGCAGGCGGCACAACAGGTGACGCAGGCCTGGCAGAACGCCTTTGCCCCCATCGAACACGCTTTCACGTCGTCGATCGAAGGGATGCTGATGGGCACACAGACGCTGCAGCAGGGATTGAAGCGCCTTGCCCTGTCGATGGTGGAAAGCCTGATGCAATCCGGCATCAAGCAGGCCTTTAGCTTCCTGGCCAGCCAGATCGCCGGGCTGGCCACGACGACCATCGCCTCGCAATCCGCGCAAACGGAGGCGGTCGCAGCCGGCACGGCGGCGCGCAGTTCGGTGTCCAGTGCCGGGGCTGCGATGGACGCTGCGACCCAGAAGCAGAGCGTTCTCGGCCACGCGGCATCGACGGCAGCCGCGGTCTATGACGATGTGGCCCAGATTCCCTATGTGGGCTGGCTCCTCGCACCACCTGCGGCGGCGGCAGCCTTTGCCGCCGTGGCAGCGTTTGGCGGCATGATCCCGTCGGCGGCCGGTGGCTGGGAGAGCGTGCCCGCCGACGGCACGCTGGCCGAACTGCACCGCAACGAGATGGTGCTGCCGGAGCGGATCGCCTCGCCGTTGCGGACCTTTGCGGAAGGTGGAGCCTCGGCGTTCGTGCTGCCGGCCGGCATTGCCGATGCGATGCGGCAGATGAGCGCGCCGTCGTCTCCGTCCGGGGCTGGCGGCAACGGCGCGACCGCGAGCGGCGACGTCAATTTCCACTACGCGCCGTCGATCAACGCCGGCAGCAACGTCGATCTAGAGGCGCTGCTGCTGCGGCAGGGAACGACGATGCGCCGGTGGTTGTCCAACCAGATGCGCAACGGCGCCTTTCGGACCTGAACCATGGCTCTCATCAAATGCGCGGGCTTCGACTACCTGACGCCGCTGGCGCCGGCAGCGGTGCTGGCGAGCCTCGGCTTCACCAACGCCACCATCCTGCCCGGACAGGGACGGGCTGGTGGTGGGGCC
>CAITEF010000231.1 GCA_903891315.1 uncultured Rhodospirillales bacterium
CAACCGGATTTTGGCGTGCTGGCGCTTTCAGCCGCTCCTTGACGCTCCAATCTGGCAATAGGTCTGGTCGGCCCGCGCAAAAAGCGTGATTTTCACGGAAGCCGGACGCAACTTGCCTGTCGGTGCCGATGCAGGGCTCAGGTAATTACCCACCCCCTGCATCGTGCGATCAGGCGGAGATGGCACCGAGTATGGTTTGGAAGGGATTGCATCCCGACAGGCGCGCGGTGTCGACGGTTGATCGCATGGCGGCCTCGGCGTCTGCGGCCCATTTGGCGCGATAGCCGTTGGTCACTTTTCGCTGGATGACGCTTGGCCTCAGCGCCCGCTCGCTCACGTTGTTGGTGGCATCGACCTTTCCGGCGAAGTCGCAGAAGGTGAGCAGCTGGTCACGGGCACGCCGGATTTGGCCGAGCAGTTCACTGCCCAACGGACAATCTGTCACGCTGGCCAGGATGGCATCGAGATCGCGTTCGAGCTTGCGTTTACGGCTTTTCACCGTGGAGGCGGCCAATTCGGCGATGCTACGGGCGAGTTCGAAGGCACGATCAAGCCAGAGCTGGATTCGCATACCAGTCAGATCACTGCCATTTTCCGCAACAAATCTGGCCTTTCGGTCGAGATGGGCAAGGCACGTTTGATGGAGCCGACCATGACCCTGCTGCGCAGTATAACGGTCCGAGATCCACACCTCGGGCTGATGGCCATTCATGATGTCGCGGACGACCTGGCCCGCCCGGGTGAAGTCGGCGGTATGGACAACGGCCTCAGCTGAGCAAAACACCCACTGGTAGGCATTGCATCCTTCGATCCGCGCACCGGTCTCATCGCAAGCGACGACATCGGCTCGGCGCAATGCGGCCAGCGCGTTGTCGCGCCCCGCGGCAAAGACTGGCGCGGCGCGTTGGAACATGTTCATCAACGCGCCCTGGCTGAGCGTCAGCCCAAACAGATCAACAAATGCGCCTTGCAGCCGCGCGTAGGAGAACAACTGGTTCGACTTGAGGTAAAGCGCCAGCGCGTGGATGCGCATACCAAAGGGCGTGCCGTGCGCCGCCTGTGGCAAGGGCGCGGCGGTCTTTTTGCCGCACGTCGCGCAACGGCACTTCAGCCTGCGATGGCGTTTGACGATCGGCTTGACCTCAGGAAGATCGATTTCGTCGTATTCCCCGATCACCGCGCCCGCCTCATCTCCAGCAAATGGCAGGCCGCAATGGTGACAATGCGTCGGGCGGTGATCTTCAGCGATGTCCGGCTTTTCGGCAAGGTTGCGGGCATGCCCCTTGTGGCCATGCTTCGCGCCGCCGGGACGCGACCCCTCCCGCTTTGCCTTTCGGTCGGTCGACGGTGGTTTCGACGATGTCCGCGACGTCTTATCGGGATGCTGCAGGCGCAGCACCAACTCGACCAACTCAGGCTTCGTAAGCCCCTCGAGTTCCTCGCGATTCACAGATAGGATGAATCACACGCCGGGCGCCTTGGCAAGGGGGTGGGTAATTACGGGCTCAGAGCTTGCGGTCAGCATTGGGTCGGTGCTCGACAACGCAGATCAGCGATGTTGGCAAGAATACGGCGGAATAGGTCGCGTGGCACCGCCACCTCTATGGGTTTATAGGTCATCTGCGGTTCACTGAGAATGCTAGTTTAGGGGACACCCTGTCCGCCAAAATGATAGGGGCCGGCGCGTTAACGCAGGTCCCGAACCCACGCGACAACCGGCACAATCCCGCCTGATCGCAACAGATTGCGCGATTGTGCCAAGGTGCCCGGCGCCACTTGCTGACATTGATCGAGCATGGGACAATCGCACTTGCGTCAGATCAGGAGTGTTCGCGATGGGTGCGTTCGAAACGTGGGTGGATTCGGTTGCGCAGGGCGCCGCCACGATGAGCCAGCGCAACCTCAAATGGGTCGAAGCCAACGGTGGCATCGACACGCTGGTCGCG
>CAITEF010000232.1 GCA_903891315.1 uncultured Rhodospirillales bacterium
GGATGTGGATGCAGGCACCCACGCCAAGATCACCACCGGCAAGGCGGACAACAAATTCGGCATTCAATATGACGATGCCGCCGCCCTCTACGCCCATGCCGCCACATTGCCGGGCCTCCGCCCCCAGGGCTTGGCACTGCATATCGGCAGCCAGATCCTCAACATGGCCCCCTACCGCGCCGCCTTCGCGCGGGCCGCCGAGTTGATCCTCCATCTGCGCGCGTCCGGCCAATCGGTCACCCGGATGGATTGCGGCGGCGGCATCGGCATTCTCTATGCCGATGCGCCGGAAGCCTCGCCTGAGGCGTTTGCGGGGGCGATCCGCCACGCATTCGGCGGCATGGGCCTGAAACTCGCCACCGAGCCGGGACGCTGGCTGGTGGGTCCCGCCGGGCTGCTGCTCTCCTCGGTGATCCTGACCAAGGCGGAAGGGCGGTTCACCGTGCTCGACGCGGCGATGAACGATCTCATCCGGCCCGCGATGTATGACGCGTTCCACGCCATCGTGCCGGTGGGCCCCGGCAATTCCGGTCCGCTGTCGCCCACCGATCTCGTCGGCCCGGTCTGCGAGACCGGCGACACGTTTGCCCGTGCCCGCCCGATGCCGTCGCTCGCCGCCGGTGCCCGCGTGGCGATCCTCGAAGCCGGGGCCTATGGTGCGGTGATGGGGTCGAGTTATAATTCCCGTCCACTTCCGGCAATTGCGATGGTCGATGGCGCGAACTGGGCTACAATCCGGGCGCGGCAAAACCTGGAGGCATTGTGGGAAGGCGAGATGCTGCCGAACTTCCTGGGATGAGCGACACCAAGGCGCAAAAGGCAGTGACCACCCCGCCTGCCCTGCGCCGTCTGCGCTTCTGGACCCGCGCCGCCCTGCTCGCCGAGGCCGTGCCCGCCTGCATCGGCCCGGTGGTCCTGCTGCTGATCTTCTACGCCGCACTCGCATTGCTCGGCCTGCTCGACGGTCTGCCGCATTGGGCATCGATTGCGCTGTTCGTGGGCACCGTGATCGCAAGCATCGCCCTGCTCGCGCGCGGTCTGCGCCGCCTGCGCCTGCCCTCGCCGGATGCAACCGACCGCAGGCTGGAGACACAATCCGGCCTGTCGCACGCGCCGTTGCGGACATTGGCGGATGCCAAGGTGATCGGCTCCAGCGATCTCTGGGCGATGCATCTCGCCCGCGCCCAGGCCGAGATCGCCAAGCTCAAGCTGCGCGGACCACGCCCGATTGTCGCCGCCGCCGATCCGAGAGCGTTGCGCGCTCTCGTTCTCCTCGTCCTGGCGGTGGGCCTTGGCGTGGCGGGGCAAGACACGCCGAACCGGCTGGCGCGGGCGTTCTGGCCCAGCCTGTCATTCTCCGGCCCCACCGCCGCCCCACTGTTGCAGGCTTGGATTGCACCGCCCGGCTATACCGGCCTACCGCCCCTCGTGCTCAGGCCGGAGGGCGGAGCCGCGAGCGTGCCGGAGGGCTCGGTGTTCACCGCCACCTTCTCCGGCGACGGCAGCGAGACGCCGAAACTCCTGCTCGGCGGCACGCTGCATGATTTCACCAAGCTCGACGCTGCCGGACAGCAGGCCAGCGCCACGCTGACCCAATCCGGCAGCGTGGTGATCCACAACGGCCCGCGCGATCTGGCCGCTTGGGTGATCGCCGTCGAGCCCGACGAGCCGCCGGTGGTGAGCTACCCCGATCCGCCGTGCGGGGTGGTGCAAGGCGCTCTGGCAGAGACGCGGCTGCCATGGCATGTCCAGCATCGCTACGGCGTCTCCGAACTGCACGCCGAACTGGTGCTCGCCGACCGCCCGACCGTGGCACCGCTCAGCGTGCCGGTCCCGCTGCCGGGCACGCCGAAAGATGCGCGCGGGGCGCAGCGCACGGATCTGTCGGCCAATCCCTGGGCCGGGCTGCCGGTGAATGCGATCCTCGCGGCACGCGATGTCGCAGGCCGCCTCGCGCACAGCGAAACCCGCCGTTTCGTGCTGCCCGAACGTCGCTTCCGCAATCAGATGGCGCGCGCGGTGATCGGCGTGCGTCGCCAGCTCAGCCTCACCCCCAAGGAGACCGACCGCGCCGCCGATGCCCTCGAAGCGCTGGGCGAGACCGCGGAGTTCTGGGACGACGACCCCTCCGGCTATCTCAATCTCGCCGCCATCGCCGCCCTGCTCCGTTACGGCGACCAACCGGTGGATGAGGCGCAGTCGCGGATGTGGGAACTGGCGCTGCATCTGGAGGAGGGCGCCCCGGATCGGACCGAGCGGGCGCTGGAGGCGGCGCGGCGCGACATGCGTCAGGGGCTCGACCAGAAAGACGCCGATGCCCAGGCTGATCAGAAGCCGGACGAGGCCGCGAATGATCTGCCGCACAAAGCCGAGGCACTCGCCGAAGCCTTGCGTCAACGTCTGGAGGCGTTGTCGCAGGCGGCGCGGCAGGACCCCGATTCCAACGGCTACAACCCCGACGCCCACCCGAAAGACCGCCGCGACATGCAGCGGCTCTCCGACGCGCTGAAAGAAGCGACCAAACAGGGCAAGCGCGACATCGCGCGCGATCTGATGGCCGAACTCGACCGCAAGCTCGACGCGCTGAAGGGGCAGCGCGCCGAGCGCAAGCCGGGCGACAACGCCAAGGCGGAGAAGCGTCGCCAGGGCAAGCGCCAATTGTCAGTCGTGCAAGACATGGTGCAGCGCGAAGGCCAGTTGCTCGACCGCTCACAATTCCGTCCCTACGATTTCCAACAGAAGCCGGAAGCCGCCGCGGTGGCGCATGAGGCGGATCGCAAGACCCAGCTCGCTTTGCGCCGGGCATTGGGCATTCTGATGCAGCAATATGGCGACCTCGCCGGCTCGGTGCCGCCGAATATGGGCCAAGCCGATCTGGCGATGCGCGACAGTGTGCAGGCGCTTGATCGCGGCCATGACATGGAAGCCGCCAGCGCCGAGCAGCGGGTGATCGAGGCGCTGCAACAGGGCGGCCGCGACATGCGCCAGCAAATGGCGCAGCAATTCGGCCAGTCCCGTGATCAGGGCGACGACGATCAAAGCGCCCAGAACGACGAGGGCGATGAAGACGGCGACGCGATGGCCGAAGCGGAAGGCGAGGGCGAGGAGGGTTCAGGCGGCGAGAACGACCCGATGATCGCCCCCGACGGCAAGCAGGGCGGCCAGAACGGCGAGAAAGGTCGTCAACGCCCCGGCAAACACGCCCAGGGCCGCGATCCGCTCGGCCGTCCGCGTGGCGACGGCACTGGCGGGCTGGATGATGACGGCGACACGGCGGTGCCAGAGCAGATGGAAGCCGCCCGGACGCGGGAGCTGCAAGACGAGCTGCGGCGTCGCAGCGCGGATCGGACCCGGCAGATCGAGGAATTGCAGTATATTGAGCGGTTGTTGAAGCAGTTCTGATAACCTCCACAATTTTCTTCACGCGCTGCATCCACCACCCCGGTCCGTCCGTATTGCCTATGTGAGCGGCATGCACGCCGCTGCACATCGTGCAACGAACAAAGGACCAAGTCCCATGCGCATCACACTTCGCACCGCAGCCCTCACCGCCCTGCTCGGCAGCGTCAGCCTGTCCGGCATCGCCTTCAGCGCCATGACCGACCCGATGGTGGGTGGGGCGGCGATGTATCCGAGCAAGGATATCATCGACAACGCCGTCAACTCGAAGGACCACACCACGCTGGTCGCCGCCGTGAAGGCCGCCGGTTTGGTGGAGACACTGAAAGGTGCCGGCCCGTTCACCGTCTTCGCGCCGACCAACGAGGCTTTCGCCGCACTGCCGAGCGGCACGGTGGACACTCTGCTCAAGCCAGCCAACAAGCCGGTGTTGACCAAGATACTGACCTACCATGTCGTCGCCGGTAAGCTTGATGAGGCCGCACTGGGCAAGATGATCACGGATGGCCATGGTTCGGCCAAGCTCGCCACCGTCTCGGGCGGCACGCTGGTCGCCACCAAGAACGGGCCGGATTTCATCATCACCGACGACAAGGGCGACATGGCGAAGATCATCATCGCCGATGTCTACCAGTCCAATGGCGTGATCAACGTGGTGGATAAGGTCTTGCTGCCAAACTGAGGCCAAATCGCCGTCAGCACGGGTGCGGCTGGTCCCAATGGCCGCACCCGTGTTGTGTTTTGCGGACGGTCAGAGAAGACGTGACATTGAAATACAGCATGCTTTTGAATTACACCCAAGGCGGCGATTGCCGCCCCGTGACCCGTCATTGCGAGGCCCCATGGAGGCCGTCACAATCCATCGACGGCAAAGGCTCGGCACACTGCTGCCGATGGATCGCGACGCTGCGCTCGCGATGACGAATGTCACGGCAGGCGGTCTAGCAGGCTGGTTGTATTACACGAAATATAGGTTTCTGCTTTACAGCAATCCCGACCCTGGGCAGGATCATTGCGTCGTCACAGACCTGACGATCATATAACAACCCGGTTTGGGGGCCAGGATGCTGCGCTTTGATCAACAAGAGCCTGATCCGTTTGGGCTCACCAGCGCTGGCAGGCAGCATTGGGGCGGAGAATCCCCGGCAATCCCGGCTCGTCGCCACGTCTTGACCGGCGTTTCTGCGAGTTTTCTGACGCTTCTGCTGGCCAATTGTGCGGAGCAGCCCAAGCCCGTCGCCACTGCAACTGCTGAGACACGGTTGCCGCCAAAACTGCCCGTGGTGCCGCCCCAATATCAGGACAATGAACTGGGCCGCTTGATGGCTGGTCTCGACCCGCGATCAGCGCCGATGGGTGAACCTGTCCCGCCGGTCAATGGTGGTGGGGTAGCCCTGCTGGCCGGTGCCAACACCGGTATCACCATCCGTCACGGTTTGCAGGTGGCCGGCGCACTCTATCGACTTGGCCCGCAATACAAGCCTTTTGTCGATGACCAGAACCCGAAATTCCTGCTCGACACCTCGGTGGCGCTGCTGCGCAAGCGCTATCCGCAGATGGTCTTTGCGCACTCCATCGAGGAAGCCCAATCGCGCGCCGCGCGGTTGTTGTTGGTGCTCGACATCCGTCGCTCCTTCTCAACCAATCCCGCTGAGCGACACATCGCCACCATCGCATTGGTCGGCCTCGACCAGGATGCTCATCCGATTACCCGCCTGACGATCAACGCATGGGCTGATGTCACGCCAACCAAGCCAACCTTCCGCAACGCCGAACGCACCGCCCTGATCGCCTTTCGCTCGGAGATCCGGCGGGTTTTGACAGTTTGAGGCGGGGACAGAACGATGAAGGATTCCACCAAACTGAGCCATCGCCGCATTTTAAAGGCGTCAGTGTGTCTTGCTGCGGAATTGGCCTGGCTGGCCCTGCCGCAGGCGCTGCCGATGACGGTCGCATCCCTGCTGCCGCGACCGGCCTTCGCCGCCGGTGGATCCGCGAAGGATTGCAACGCCAATCTCAGCAATCTGAGCCGAGCGGTTCATGCGGCAGAGACGGATTCCACCAACCAAGGCACCTATCAGGCGCAATTCGCGGCGATGACCGCCTGCCTGCTGGTGCAGAACCAGTGCGCCACGCCGGGGAACCTGCAGTCGGCGTTCAACATCATGTTCACGACGAGCACTCCGTCCGGTTTCGGGCCGAGCACGGCCTATCTGGCCGGACGGCAAATCCCGCTGAATGCAAACTGCACAGTCGCCAATCAGACAAATCCACTACCGACTGTGACTGGCTATCCAACCCCCGTGATTTCCACCCCCACCGTTTCGGGACCCGGCCCGGTGCAAGTACCGGCACCAACAATCACAACTCCCTACCCCCCGCAGGTGCCACCGTCGACGGTCAATATTCCGAACCAGCCCATGCCGACCGGCGGCAATCCACCCGGGACGTCTGGTATCAGCGGTCGTTCCCCTTATGAGCCGACAAATGGTGCGAACCTCGGATACGGCGGCGGCGGCGCTTCGCCCGGTTTTGGCAATCCGTCAGGCAGCACTCCAGGAGGCGGGTCATTTGCGAGTGCGGGAGTGCCCGGTTATGGGAACAACCAGCCGGGAATTGGTGGCAGCAACGCGCCGGGCGGCAGCGTCATGACGCCTTCGAACAACGCCGCATATGGTGTCGCTGCGCCGATCAACGGCAGCGTCGGCGCGACGGGTGGAGCGAATGGCGCGCTGGGCGGCTCTGGCACGCCGGTCTATGGCACTGCAGAGCCGCTGACAGGTGGTGGCGGTTATGGTCAAGCCGGAGGCGGGCCGGGTGCTGGGGCAAATGGCACTGCTGGACCGGTCCCAGGTGGCGCCGGTGTTGGTCAACCCGGAGGCTCCCCCGGCGGGGCTGGCGAGGGCCAGACCAACAATAATACCACAAACGGCGGGTCCTACGGTCTGACCCAAGCGCAACAGAACGAGATTCTTGGAGACAGTTTCTCCGGCAAGCTTAGCGGCGCCGATCCGCGTTTGGCTGGGATGACAGCGTGCGGCGAGGGCAACCCGATGGGGGACTTGGTTGATCCATGCGCGTCAGATGCAACAGCAGCTGCCTCGCAACTGGACCCCAAAACCGTTGAGCAGGCGGCAGATCTCCCACCAGATCAGAGTTCAGCACAGCCCACACCGATCCCTGTGTCGGCTCCGGTGCCACCAGCACCAATGGAGCCACCGCCGACACCGGCACCGGACCCTACGCCACCACCATCACCACCTCCCGCCCCAGCACCCGAACCCGCAGCGCCGACAGCACCTTATCCAGTGCAGCCGCAATCGGAACCGGTTGCCACCTCCGATGACTCACCCAGCGTGACCACGGGAGATGTGCTCGACACCTTGAACGCCGGGCTACAAATTGGCAGTGGATTGTTGAGTATTTTTGGCGGATCGCGCGGTGGTGGTGGTGGATTTAGTGTTGGTAAGGATCTTTATCAAAAACTTCCCAAGGCAACCAGTCCAACGCCTCAAAATAACCCAGCCGATATACGTATCGATCCGGCATTTCTTAGAAATAAGTAGTAATCAATAATACCAAAGGCGGCGTCTTTGAACGGACAAAGCCCCAAAAAAGAGAATTTCTCGTTACGGCCGATTTCCAAATCGGTCAAGCAGGGAGCGGCGGGAGCGGAAAGACCGCTCCCTTGGCTCA
>CAITEF010000233.1 GCA_903891315.1 uncultured Rhodospirillales bacterium
GATCAGCACCTTCACGCCGGCATCCTGGATGCGCTGGGCGAGGCTGTCCGGCGAGAAGCCGGCGAAGACGATGGTGTGGATGGCACCGACGCGCGCGCAGGCCAGCATCGAGACGGCGGCTTCGATCACCATCGGCAGATAGAGGCACACGCGGTCCCCCTTCTTGACGCCGAGATCGCGCAGCACGTTGGCGAGGCGGCAGACGCGCTCATGCAGATCGCGATAGGTGACGTGCTCGGAGGAATTCGGGTTGTCGCCTTCCCAGATGATCGCGGTCTGATCGCCACGGGTGGCGAGATGGCGGTCCAGGCAGGAGACCGAGGCGTTGAGCACGCCGTCCTCGAACCATTTGATCTGCACGTCCCCGGTGAAATCACCGCGCAGGGCCGTGGTCGGCTCCTTCATCCAGGCGATGCGCTTTGCCTCGCGCAGCCAGAACGTCTCGGGATGGTCCTTGGCTTCGGCGTAGAGCGCGTCGTATTGCGCGGCATTGATATGGGCGGTGGCGGCGAGGTCCGGGTTAACCGGGAAGAGCGAATGGTCCATGGGGGCGTTTTCCGTGTTCTGTGACCAAAGAAATCCGGGCGCGGCCCGGGGTTGCAACGTTCCAGACGCCGATACATGGCGTCTGGTGTGGTGCTCCGCCTTCCCCCCGGCTGATCGGCGCACCCGCGCATCCGTCGGGTGTCTTAGACCGGCTGCGGCAAGGTGGCTAGACACCAGTCTCGCAAGATACCGCAATCATTCCATCTTCCAGTTGATGAGGCACCTTTTCGAGGTGCTCACCAATACAGGGCCCGGCGAAACAACGTCCGGTCTCGATCTCGAACTGTGCGCCATGCATCGCGCAGACGATATGGGAACCGTCACTGGAGAGAAACGCTCCCGGCGCCCAGTCGAGTGACACACCCAGATGCGGGCAGGCATTGACATAGATCAGAACGGTGTCGCCACGACGGATGGCGAACAGGGAGGTGAGACTGCCCGGAGGCGCGGGAAGGGCGAGGGTTCCACCGTCGGGAATGTCGCTGGGGCGGCAGAGGAGCATAGTTTTCATCGTCACCGCATTTTCTGCCGTCATTGCGAGGAGGCACGACGAAGCAACCCAGGCGTGCCACCAAATGATTCCTGGATTGCTTCGCTTCGCTCGCAATGACGGCATAAGCCAATTAGACCCTACCGCCGCCATCCCAACGCCTTGCGCATGTCTGGAATCAGCTCATCCGAGTTTTTAATCCAATCATCCACATCCGGAATCCAGCGGATTTCCGTCGGATATGGCCGCCACCACTCCGTCTTCTGCAATCCCGCCACCGCCGTCCGATTGTCCGACAGCCCCTTCAGCGTTGGGCGCGCCTGGGCGAGTTCCATCGTCCGCGCGCCTTGCGGGGTGAAGAACCACGCCGAGAACAGGCGCGCCGCCGCCGGATGCGGGGCCTTGGCGGAGTAGCACAGGAAGGTGTTCGGAAACGCGGGCGCGATCTCCGGATAGGTCCAGGCGGTGCGATCACCGGCCTGGAAGGTTAGCATGGCAATCGATTCCCAGTTCGGCACGAACACCGAAATCGCCCCCGCCGCCAGATCCTCGCGCCCTTGCGCCGAGCCCGGATACAAGCGCGGTTGCTGCGCCGCCAGTTTCTCGACAAACGCCCTTCCATATTGCGGCAGGCGGTAGAACATCATGTAGGTCGCCAGCGGCACGCCGCCGCCCGCGGGCTCGTTCAACCCGATTCGCCCCTTCAGCGACGGGTCGAGCAGCCCATGCCACGTCTTGAACATCTCGCGCGCCTGGGTGTGCGGGATGGTGTTGGGATTGTAGGAGATCACGATCTCCGTCCATTTCGGGCAGAACCCCAAATCCGGCACATAGGTGCCACGATCCAGCAACGGGATCGCATCCGGCAGGCTATAGCGCTGATACAACCCCTCATCGGCCAAATCCGTCATCCCCGCCGGATCGGCGCAGTAATTGACGTCCATCACGTGCTGACCCGCGCGCTCCTCGGTGGCGAAGGCCTGATTGCCGAGCACGCCGACCTTGCGGTCCATCTGCACCTTGATGCCAAATGCCTGCTCGAAACCGCGCGCCATCTGCGTCATCTCGTCGACCGGGCTGGAATAGCGCACCACAATTGTGCCTTCCTTCTTGGCCTGGGCGATCAGATCATCGGTGATGCGCACCTGCTCGACGGCAGCAGCCCGCGCGCGGCGGGAAATCAGGGCGGGAGCGGCCAGCGCTCCGGCGAGCACGACACGGCGCGGCAGTGTGATGCGTGAGGAGGGCTTCATTGGATTTGTCCCCGTTTTTGCGCCAAGGGTTTTCCCACCGACGCTTGTATGTCAATAAAACAGCTTTGTCTCTTTGGACCGCCAGACTCGCATGAGCCCCGCCCCATCCCCGACCAGGGCAGCCGCCCGCACCCGTGACCCTGAGCGCACCCGCCGTCAGGTGATCGATGCTGCCGCGCATGAGTTTGCCGAGCGGGGATTTGACGGTGCCACGCTCTCCGGCATCGCCCGCCGCGCCAAGGTCAGCAAGCAGTTGATCCACCACCATTTCGGCAGCAAGGAACAATTGTTCCATCAGGTCCGCACCGAGCGCTTCCGCCCGGCGGTGGATTGGCGCGACACCATCCCAGCCAAACCCAGCGACCTGATGGCCGCCCGCTTCGAGACGCGCAAAGGTGACGAGGATTATCTGCGCTTCCTCGCCTGGGAGGCCGCCTCGGCTCGCAACCGTCCGGTCCCCGACGAAGACAATCGGCGACTGCGCATCGAAGCCTATGGCAACGCCATCCGCGAGATGCAGAAACAGGGCACCGTGCCGGCCGACATGGATTACCGGCTGATCCAGTTGGCCGTTCTGTGTCTGGCCACCTACCCGATCGCCTTCACCCAGATCACCCGCATGGTGACCGGCCGCAATGCCGACGATCCGCAATTCCGTCGGGAATGGACGGAATTTCTGCGCCGAATCGGCGGGAAACTGTTCGACGCGGACTGACATCTCAGCCGCGCCTGCGGATGACCCGCCAGGAGCCAAGCCCCTGCGCGACCAGCGTGCCCTGCGTATCGGTGACGCTGCCTTCGATCGTCACCACCGTCTTGCCCACCCGCAGACAACGGGCCTGCGTCATCAGATCGCCTTCACCGGGTGCCAGAAAATGCACGCTGAACTGGATCGTCGACACGCCGCTGCCATCCCCCAAAGCCTCGCGCCCAGCCACCGACATCGCCATATCGAGCACGGCAGACACCGCGCCGCCATGCGGCTGACCGCGCGAGTTGGACAATTCACGGCGCCACGGCAGGCGGATCATTCCCTTCGCAGGATCGATCACCTCGATCCCCAGATAATCATGGAATGGTCGCACAATCGCATCAGCCATGAAGCTCTCCCGCTTTTCGTTCTCTTTGACAGCAGTCAAATATGGAACGACACGCTGATCAAGCCCCCTCGCGCAGATCACGCCGCAGGCTGCCACCCCGAAGGCAGCCCACCCAACCAGCGCGGTGCCTCGCCCTCCCAAGCCACACTGCCATCCGCCGCCACGCCCCAACCAGCAGCGATGCCCTGCACCAGCAGCCCGTCATTCGCGCTTGCGCGGTAGGTGACGTGATGATGCCCATGCAGCACCAACCGTGCGCCCATATTGCGGGCCAGCGCGTCGATCACCGCGAACCCCATCGGATGGCTCGACGGTGCCTCATGGGTGACCAGAATATCGGCGCGCAATTCGGACAGCGCGTCCATATCCTCCGGCCAGATCGACAATTCGGCGAGCGAGCGGTGCAAGGCCACGCGATGCTCGTCCTGCCACCCCGCGCCCAGCGTGGCGAGATTCGCCTCAAGCCCCGCGCGGCCATGAACATTCGGCTCCGCTGGCGGCAGCCAGACGCGCGGGCGGAACGTGCCGGACAGCCCGGCCACACGCAGCCCGCC
>CAITEF010000234.1 GCA_903891315.1 uncultured Rhodospirillales bacterium
CCTTCTGCACACCCGGCGTCTGGCCGGCATGCAGGCACAGCGTCTCGAAGGAGAGCGCGCGGGATGACATTCCTGGCGACGGCGAGAATCTCTGCGAGCGCAGGGTGGCTGGGCGAGGGGGGCACGTGCGGCTCTGAGGTCGCGGCAGCGCGCGCAGGCAGAAATGACCGGCCGCCTGCATGACAGAATATAATAGGCTGCATCATGGGGCGCCATATTTCTCTCGCTCGGCACACGCACCAGCAAGTTTGCGGTGCGTGGGCTGCTTGAGATATACAGTGACGCGCCACGTGCCAGGCGCAGCGCCGCTGCGCGGGGCCGCCGCCGCCGCCGTAAGGGTGCCGGAGTCGCGAACGTACCCCCCCCGATCTGATCGGATCCCCCCTCTCACACCTCTGCATCCGATCGGGGATCGGGTCGCATGTTTTGGACTCTGGGGGATCGGGGATCGGGGATCGCTTTAAACATAGGATGGGTGGGGATCGGGGGATCGCGGATCGCGCCGGACGTGTTCTACGGCGCGATCGGGGATCGCGCCTAGACCTCCTCGAGGGCGGCGTCGAGCGCGGCGACGTCGATGATGCCGTACTTCATGCGGAAGAGCTCCTGCGCGGCCATCGTGGGAGAGAGCTTCTTCTCGGCCATCTTCTGCTTGAGGTCGCGCTCGATGTTGATCTTGGCCAGCGTGAGCATCTCGTGGTTGTCGTCGGAGAGGCGCGCACGCAGCTTGCTCATGATGTAGGCCGCGATGCTGTGCGCAGACTCGTTAGAGGTAGAGGTGGACGGAAGGCCGAGAATGACGAGGGCGCAGTAGTAGAGTGCAGGCCAGGTCTTCTTCTTGCTTGGCCAGAAAGTGTAGCGCTCCTTCTTCTCGGGCACGTCGACGATCACGCCCGCCTCGTCCAATCTCGTGTACGGCGCCATGGGCTCGCCGTAGCGCGGCGTGCCCGCATGCGCCTCGCGGAACTCCAGAAAGGCGCTCCACTCGAGGTTGACCAGCCGCTGGCTCTCACTCTCCGCCCACTTGCCGAAGTTGATGTCGCCCGGCTTAGGCACCTTCATGCGCGAGCCACCGCGGTTCCAGCGCTTCTTGCACGCCGCCACCTCCGCCGCGACGCGCTCGGCGAACTGGCCCGCGGACTCAAACTTGCCCTTCACCTGGCTGGTAATGGCGTCCTTCTCGTCCTCGTAGGAGGCATAGCGGCTGTCGACCTTCTGCTTCTTGGCCGGCGGCTGTGCGCTTGCGCCGTCCGAAACCTCGGCTTCCGCCTCGAGGCCAGCGTCCATCTCGACCATGTGAATGATGGCCGTCTTGAGCACGGCGATTATGTGCGCCTTGGCGTGATCGGTGCTTGCGCCGCAGGCCTCAAAGTCCTCGTTTGAGATGGCCAGATCGAGCAGCATGGCCGCCTGCACAGCACGGTCGCGCGCCACGCGCCGCACCTTCTGCATGGGCGTTAGCTCCTTGTTGACGTCGTGATCGATGCCCTCGGGGATGGCCTCCGGCACGTCCCAGTGTGCAACCGCCGCGCGGCGCCGAAAGCTGGCGCGCTTGTAGGCCATGATGCAGTCGTAGACGACGCCCGTCGCGCCCACGTCGCCGTCCTCGCTCGTGCGCAGCTGCGCCTCCTTTTTGAGCAGCTCGTCGAGGTGGTTGTCCTGCTGCACAAAAAACAGCAGCTCAAGCGAGATGGTGTAGGCCCGCTGGCAGTTGAGGCGCGGTGTGTGCTTCATGGCGTACGAGAAGATGTCGACGAGCATGGCCATGTTATCGATCTCGTTGAGCAGCTTCATCTGCACGGACCGCAGCTTGGTCTTGGTGGCGCTGTCAGTGATGAGGTCGGCGTTGATGGCGAGGATGGGCTTGCAGTTGGTGGTGATCTGCTTGAGCGAGATGATGCGCGTAAAAAAGCGCGTGGCGCCGTGCCGGACGAGCTTGGTCTCGGGCATGCCCAGCTTGGCCTGCTCCTGCTTGAGCAGCGCAAAGAACACCTCCTTCTGAAAGAGGATCTCTACACTTTCCGCGAAGGTGAGAATGTCGTCGAAGGCCGTGACCTCTTTCGGCACGTCTTCGGCGGCAAGGTCACCGACGTGCGCGAAGCACTCGATGCCGCGCGGGCCGGAAAAGCCGCCGCCGTCGCCCTCGAGGAGGTAGAGCCCGCTGTCCTTGAAGCACGGGTCATTGACGACCCCCATGACATTCGACGCCGTGTCCGAGGCCAGTGCGAGGGCACGCGAACGGCCATGCGCGAGGTCGAGGTCATCGATGCACTTGCTGAGCTGCTTGGCGATGTTCGCCGACGTGTGCGGGGCCGGCATCTCGATGAAGTGCGTCTCGCCGCTCGCGTCGGTGGTCTCGACGGCCACAGTCTCCGACGGCTTGAGGGCAAAGAACCAGCTCAGCGGGCGCAGCTCGGGCAGGTCGAGCGACAGCGAGCTCTGCACAGTCTCGGCGCCAAACTGGATGACCATGGAGGTCTTGCTCTCGCCGTTGCGCGCCTTGTAGGAGTCGTGGCTCAGGCAGTACATTGTCGGCAGGTTGAAGTCATAGACACCGACGCGCGCCTCCAGCAGCGCCTTCTTGGCATCGTTGGGCTTCTTGACCTGGTCGGTGATCATGCGCTTGATGTTGTCCATCAGCGTCGAGCGCGCGAAAAAGGGGCGCTTGGAGGCATTGTACTCAGTCCAGCCGACCGAAGACGTGGAGAAGGTGTTGACGGGCAGCCCCGTTGTGATGATTAGCTTGGTGATGGCGTCCTTCTCCTTGGCGATGGCGTCGCGCGAGAAGACGCTGCACTCGTCTGGCTCGGCTGCGCTCTTCTCCTTCAGCAGGTGCTGGTGCTCGGAGTTGATGATGTACTTGTGAAAGGCGACGAGGTGCCGCATGGCGTTGGAAAACTCGAGCGCCTGGCCGCCGTGCGTGATGTCGGACGCGTGCTCGCACTCCTTGCCACCGTCCCGGCGCAGGCGGCACTCAATCTTGAGGTAGGGCTGGTCCTGCGCATTCTTGTCGATGACGACGCGGAAGCACGGCGCGTACGTCAGATTCTGCGTCGCGCCAAGCTTGATGCCATTGTCGCAGAGCTCCATAGGTGCCTTGCTCGCGTCGATAAACGCCTTCCACGTCGCCGGTGCAGCAAAGTCGTCCAGGCTGGCCGCCGCCGCACTGCCGCTGGTGACCTTGCCGTTACTCATGTCCCTGCAGGGGCGTGGCGAGGACGGGGCGGAGGGGCGCCGCCGGCGATCGGGGATCGGGGTGGCGACACGCGCTCTGGGGATCGGGGATCGCCGATCGCCTCCGCAGCACAAACTGGCGCGATCGCAAGATCGGGGATCGCGGCTGCACACGCACCACGGTACGATCGGCGATACAGGGATCGCAGGTGTGCGTTTTTTTGTGTGAAAAAAAAATCGCGATCGTGGAGGCCGCGATCGCCGGCACCCTTAGGTCAGCGCGCCGCCAGCTGGCCGGCGGTCCGAGTCGGGCTCTGGGCCAGAATATTTCTGCGCCATGAAACCGAAAGTCTCCGCGCCTTCTGCATTGTCCCTTGCGCTCGCGCGCGGGCATGCCGGTGGCCCAGCGCCATGTGCGTGTGTCGCTGCTGGCCCGCGGCGGCTGGCTGGAAGTGGC